>CADBQF010000312.1 GCA_902796705.1 Ruminococcus flavefaciens | reverse complement strand
TTAAAAGTCTTTGGAAAGGGGGTGTGGGGGAAGAACCTTTCCTCAGAAAGGTTTTCCCCCACTAAAAGGTATAAACTTCTTTATGAGCAGCGAGTATATCCGGCCTTGTTTTTATGCTGTGGTAGTTGTAGTAGTTGTGGTTTCAGCAGCTTCTTCTGTAGCAGCCTCGGTAGTTTCCTCGGAAGCACCGTCAACATTTGAGAACTCAACGCCCTTTGTCTCGCCCTTTGTGAAGAGGCCGTCGTAGATCGTAGCAACAGAGTTGTTTCCGGGAGTTGCAGGGTAAACTATCCTGAGCTTCTTGACACCTGTTACATTGAGCTTGAATTCAACAGGATCGGAATCCTTGTTCATTTCAGGTGACTTGTAGATGAGCTTGCCGTCAGCGTATATCTCGAAATACTTTGTATCTCCTGTTGAACGCTGGCTGTACGGAACGCCGACGATTCCTGAGAAGATGTTATAGTTTCCGCTGATGGAGTATTCTGCCCACCATTCCTTCTCGCCGCCGCCGTCGATGCAGAAAGCAGAGTCGTACTCATTGCTCTTGTTGTCTTTTCTCTCGTTGCTGTAAACGCTTCCCTCGATATCATCGTATTCGAGTTCTGTTATGAATGTAGGAAGGTAAGCTCTGTACTTCTTTGCAGCCTCGTCGAGTGTTGAGTTTCCGTACATCGATTCAGAAGCAGTCTCAAGGTATTCAACAGCTTCCTCGTATTCCTCGTCCTTGGCAAGACCTTCTGCCTTTTTGATCGCATAATCCACGAAGTCATCTTCAAGAGTATCGAGCATCTTTGTGATGCCTTCTACCTCATAGTAGTCATAGTCATAGTAGAGAAGATCGTAAGCTGATGAGTAGTCGCCGTAATCGAAGTATTCTTCGATTTCTTTCTTAGCCTTTTCAACAAGACCTGTTTCAGCCTTTTCTCTGAGTTCCTTGTACTTATCGCTCTCACTGAGTTCGCTCTTGTAGCTGTCAAGAGTGCTGAGGGCGTATGTATATTCGCCGTCTTCGATATAGGACTCGACAGATGCGAGCTTGGATTCAGCAAGCTTATCGGAAGCCTCTGTGAGCTTCTTCTGAGCGTCCTTGTAGCAGCCGCTCTCTTCGGGGATCATTTTGAGGTAGTAGACAGCCTCACTGTAGTCCTCTTCCTTCATGTACTTGTCAGCCTGGTCGAGGTAGTCCTTGTACTGCTTGTATGTTTTGTATTTGCTGAGGAATTCAGCGTAATCATCGTCGTCGTCATCTATCTTGAGATCGTCCATAAGCTCGAAGAAAGATTCCATAGCGTCTTCGCTGATCTCGCCCTTGTTGTACTTTTCGAGAATGTCGTCGTAACGCTTTCTCATGCCACGCTTTACTTCTTTGCGAAGTTCTCTTTCCTTGCTGCTGTCATCGATCTTTTCATCGTAGTAATCTACAGCAGCGGAATAGTCACCGCTGTCGATGAGTTCGAGCAGTTTTTCGCTTTTGCTTGCACAGGCTGTGAACGCCGTAAGACAAAGGACAGCACACGCAGAAGCAAGAATTCTTTTGTAATTTTTCATTTTAGGTCCTCCGTATCCCTTATTGATATATTGAGCGACACAGTTTCCCGGCTGATATCGCTTTATATTTTATTATATAGCTAAATTACGTGATTGTCAATAACTACAGTCAAATATGTTGCTTTTTACTAAAAAACCCCGGTTTACGCCAAAACTTTGCTCTAAGTTGGGGAAGCGGTGCATCATTTCTCGTTTTTCAGGCTTTGCAGGGTGCTGCATAGTTCCTCAGCCTGTTCAATGGCTTTGTCGATGCCGGGCATCGGGCAGATGTATGAGTTCTTTATGTCTGAGATGCCAAGCAGATAGTCTGTGGTCACGTTGAAATATTTTGCGAGGGCAATGATAGTCTGGATATTGGGTTCGATCTGTCCGTTCTCGTATTTGCTGATAGTGGATTTTGACTGCATTATGATCTGTGCGAGCTGAGACTGGGTGAGGTCGTTATCCTCACGAAGATCCTTTAAACGTTTCATACATTACCTCCGGTTAGTAAGTTTGAATATATTATAATTCCTTTTATGGGCATTTGTAACAAAGTTTCAAAAATTGAAACGATTTTCGTGAAATTATATTGACAATTTCCAAAATAGAAACTATAATAAATATAGTTTCTATTGGTGAAACTTAGTACAACGACAGGGGGAATTTTAATGTTCAGAAAAACACTCGCATTTATGACAGCGATAACTGCTGCTGCCTGTATGTTCGCTTCGTGCGGAGACAGCGGGAGAGACAAAGATGATGACGATGACACCACGGTAAGCAGCACGTATATATCAAAGTCGAAGAAAACGGCTGCAAATGTGACTGCATCAAATATCTACAAGGGCGTGAATTCGGCACTTGCGGACTTTAGTGGGAAGGGTGCGGATTATCGTGGAAAATATATCATCTGTTCTGATGCACAGAAAAACGTCCTGCTCCCTGATGGCGGAGAGGCGATTGAACCGGAAGAATTTATGAAGTATGTCGGAGATAACTATATGGAACTGAAAGATCTCGAATATATCGTTATAATATCTGACGGTGCGTGCGGAGCAGTTGCTGCTTCAATGGACGGCGGAAAATATGTCGGACTGTATCCGCAGGATACTATTGTTGATATCGATTCGTTCAAAGAAACGATAAAGACGTATGAGCCTGACGAAAAGATCGATATGACGGAAGTTTACGACCTTTACAAGTCACAGGTAAATTGATTTGCGATCTTTCAGAAAATGGGTTTTCAGCTATGTTGTTTCACAAAATGAAACATAATATACAGTCAAGGAGGAATGAAAATGAAAAAGAAGTTAATGATCTCTGCAACATCTTTGCTTGCAGTGTGCGTTATGGCATTGCAGTGCGGCTGCGGTTCTGACGGAGGTTCCGGTGCTGCCAAGGGCGGAGGATATAAGACCAAGGAAAAGGCTGCAATGGCGATCTTCGACGCTCAGTATAAAGGTGCGACCGCCGAAAAACTTATCAACTTAGTTCCGGAAGAATACATCGAATACTGTGCGGACGAATATCACCTTACGAAAAATCAGGTGAAGTCCAAATTGTCAGAGATTTATACCGGACGGACAAGCGGAAGAAAGGTATCAGGTGAGAAAATAACTGATACTCATGAGCTCACTGACCAGTACGGAAGACTGAACAGCTTCCTCGAAGAACGTGGAATAGATAAGTCAGAAGAATATTATTCAGTAAATGTGGAGTTCAAGGTCGATTCTGATGACTGGGACGAAGAATACCTTGTGTTTGAAGTGGACGGCAAGTGGTATTCACGTCTGGCTATGTCATGGATCGATAACGGACTTGAAAAATCCTGATGTTCTTTTATAACAACATACATGGGCGGCGGCTTGCCGCCCTGTATTTTTTATGCAGTCCGGGGGTTGACAAATCGAAAATTATCGTGTATAATCATATCATAGAATAAAATGCGGTGAAGGGAAACAAAGCCTGAGAATGTTTTCACAGAGAGCTGCCGGACGGTGAAAGGCAGTATACGGATACAGGTCATAACTCCTCCCTGAGCAGTCAGCTTAAAGGTGTGCAGTGCATACTGAGTAGGTCAGACCGGGTTCTCCCGTTACAGAGATATGCGTTGATCCGACGCAGATGAGTGGGTGTGCATCGCACGCCAAGAAGAGTGGTACCACGGAGTATATTTGCAGCTTCGTCTCTTCCATGCAGGGCATGGAGGAGACTTTTTTATTTTCCCTCCATGTTTGCTCATACGGATCAGAATGGAGGAATATATCATGAAAAACGTTCAGAAGTACACAAGACAGTTTTTTACCGCTCCGGTCAGCAAAAGGAAATGGGCTGAAAAGTCCTATATCGGCAAAGCTCCCGTATGGTGCAGCGTCGATCTCCGTGACGGGAATCAGGCTCTCGTAACACCTATGGATCTCTCCGAAAAACTCGAATTTTTCAAGGAACTCGTCCGCATAGGCTTCAAGGAGATAGAGATAGGCTTCCCGGCTGCCTCCGAGACTGAATATGTATTCTGCCGTACACTTATAGAGCAGGGACTTATCCCCGATGATGTAACGATACAGGTACTCACTCAGTCAAGAGAACATATCATCGAAAAGACTTTTGAGGCTCTCAGGGGATGTAAGAACGCTATCGTACATCTCTACAATTCAACATCTCTCGCACAGCGTGAACAGGTCTTCCGCAAGAGCAGGCAGGAGATAATCGATATCGCTGTTTCCGGTGCAAAGCTCTGCAAGGAATACCGTGAGAGATACGAGGGAAATTTCCGGTTTGAATATTCCCCGGAGAGCTTTACCGGAACTGAACCTGATTTCGCTCTGGAGATATGCAATGCCGTACTCGATGTATGGCAGCCTTCGGAAAATGATAAGGTCATCATAAATCTCCCAGTTACCGTACAGCTCTCGATGCCGCATATCTATGCCGATCAGGTGGAGTATATGTGCGATAACCTCAGATACCGTGAAAATGTCATCGTTTCGCTCCACCCGCATAATGACCGTGGCTGTGCTGTTGCCGATACGGAAATGGGACTGCTCGCCGGTGCTGACCGTGTGGAGGGTACGCTCTTCGGAAACGGCGAAAGAACGGGAAATGTTGATATAATCACTCTCGCTCTCAATATGTATTCGCAGGGCGTTGAGCCGGAACTCGATTTCTCTGATATACCACGTATCACCGAACTCTACACAAGAGTTACCGGAATGAGCGTGAACGAGCGTCAGCCGTATTCGGGAAAACTCGTCTTTGCGGCTTTCAGCGGTTCGCATCAGGACGCTATCGCAAAGGGCATGAAGTGGCGTGAGGAAGGCCGCAGCGAATACTGGACAGTTCCGTATCTGCCTATCGATCCTACCGATGTGGGAAGAAAATACGAATCCGATGTTATCCGCATCAACAGCCAGTCCGGAAAAGGCGGCATCGGATACATACTCGAAACACGCTTCGGCTATAATCTCCCGAAAAAGATGCGTGAATGCGTCGGATATCTCGTCAAGGACATCTCCGACCACAAGCACAAGGAACTCCTGCCTGATGAAGTGTACGATATCTTCATGGCGAATTTCGTGGATATCAGCTCTCCGATAAAGATCGGCGAGACTCATTTCGTCCAGCGTGACGGCATAGAAGCTACCATAAGCTTTGAATACAACGGCAGAAGAGTCACTGCAACAGACAACGGAAACGGACGACTTGACGCTGTCAGCAATGCCCTTCGCTCTTATACGGGCAGAAAATTCAATATCAATGCCTACACCGAACACGCCCTCGAAGTCGGTTCTGCTTCAAAGGCTGTATCGTATGTGGAGATAGTTGACGGAAGCGGCGTTCACTTCTGGGGAACGGGCATCGATAACGATATCATCACATCATCGGTCAAGGCTCTCGTAAGTGCGGTCAATAACAGCCTTACGCATGAGAAAATGTGAACAATTATGCCCTGCGGCAAGCTTGATATTTGTTATATATAGACAAATTATTTTTAAATTTTCTGCTCCTTATTGATTTTATCTTTCCGAAGTGATACAATATAGTTATCAATATTCAGTAAGGAGCAGGTTTTAATGAGAACGGCTGTTATTTCTTCCGGTATCGTCATTATTATCGGCACAGTCGTGAAGATATCCGGCTGCTGTCGTTTTTCGTTCTGCCCTGTTGGTTCTGAGTATGTTGCGTGAATATGTACACCCGTGTACATTATAGGCAATGAGCTTATGCCTCCGGCGGAACGTCGGAGGCTTTTTTTGAACTGGTAAAAATATTAATAAAGGAATTTGATATTATGAAGATCTCAGGAGCAAAAATCGTTGTTGAAACTCTCATAGAGCAAGGCTGCGATACAGTTTTCGGTTATCCGGGCGGTCAGGTCATAAATCTGTTCGATGAGCTTTATCTTAACCGTGAGCGTATAAAACATATCCTCACTGCACACGAACAGGGTGCTTCACACGCCGCTGACGGCTACGCAAGAGCTACGGGAAAGACCGGCGTTGTCATCGCAACATCAGGCCCCGGTGCTACTAACCTCGTCACCGGCATAGCTACGGCTTATCTTGATTCTGTGCCTATGGTAGCTATCACCGGAAACGTTCCGTGCAGTCTTATCGGACGTGACAGCTTCCAGGAGGTGGACATAGTCGGTGTGACTATGCCGGTCACAAAGCATAATTTCATAGTAAAGGAAGTATCGGAGCTTGCGGATACCCTCCGTACTGCTTTCAGGATAGCAAAATCCGGAAGGCCCGGCCCTGTGCTTGTTGATATCCCGAAGGACGTTCAGACGGCTCTC
Source organism: Ruminococcus flavefaciens (assembly GCA_902796705.1). GTDB lineage: Bacteria > Bacillota > Clostridia > Oscillospirales > Ruminococcaceae > Ruminococcus > Ruminococcus flavefaciens_W. Next base: position 3,029 of record CADBQF010000312.1, on the reverse strand, counting down.
TGTGAGTTCACGCCGAACAATCAGCCTGTCGTTCCGTATCCGCTCAGTTTTGCACTTGAGGAAAAACTCGAAAAGGCTGCAAAGATGATAAACGAGTCTGAAAGGCCGTATATCTACTTCGGAGGCGGCATCATCTCCGGAAAGGCTTCTGATGCCGTTATCGCTCTCGCAGAAAAGACGGACGCTCCTATGGGCTGTTCGCTTATGGGACTTTCGGCAGTACCCTCCGATCATCCGAGATTCCTCGGTATGCAGGGTATGCACGGCCACTATGCTTCATCTGTGGCTGAGGACGAGGCTGACCTCGTTATCGCACTCGGTGCGAGATTTTCAGACAGAGCTACGGGAAACAAGGCACGCTTCGCAAAGAATTTCAAACTCATACATATAGATATAGATATTGCCGAACTCGATAAGAATATCCCCTCTGACCTCGCTGTACAGGGAGATATACGTGATGCCGCAGAGAGACTCCTCACCATGCTCGAAAAGAAGGAGCGTCCGGAGTGGTCTGCACGTATCGCTCAGCTACGTGAAGAGGAAAAAGTCCGCACGGAAAGAGCATTGGCTTCCGCAAGGGAGAAGATATGCTCCGACTGTACCGCTCCCTGCAATGCTCAGGGACTTCCGGCGGAGGAAAGGCTCGATCCTTATACGATAATAGATATCATCAGCGAATATGCCGGCGATTCTGTCATAGCCACCGATGTAGGACAGCACCAGATGTGGGCGGCTCAGAGATATCCGCTGAAAAAGCCGAGGACTTTCCTCACCAGCGGCGGACTCGGTACTATGGGCTACGGAATGGGTGCGGCTATCGGTGCGGCAGCAGCTACGGGAAAGAGGAGCGTTCTCTTCACAGGTGACGGAAGCTTCGGAATGAACCTCAATGAGCTTGCTACGTCGGTATCGCAGGGGCTTCCGCTCGTTATCGTTATAATGAACAACGGCGTTCTCGGAATGGTGCGTCAGTGGCAGACGCTCTTCTTCGACAGGCACTATTCAAATACGACGCTCAACAGAAAGACCGATTTCGTAAAGCTCGCAGAGGCATTCGGTGCAGATGCCGCAAGATGCTTCACTCCGGAGCAGCTCAGGAATGCCGCAAAGGAGGCTTTCTCATGCAGCGGCACATATATCATCGACTGTGTGATAGACTGCGACGAATTCGTGCTTCCCATGCTTCCTCCGGGAGGTTCTATAGACGACATAATTACAGAGATAAAGTGAGGTGTGCATCATGAACGACCAGTACGTTATAGCAGTTCTTGTATCGAATATCTCAGGTGTGCTTTCAAGAGTTTCGGGAATGTTCACAAGACGTGGATTCAACATAGACAGCCTTACGGTGGGTGAGACCGAATCCGGCGGATTTTCAAGGATAACCATTGCCTTTCACGGCGATGAGGATATAAAGGACAAGATACTCAGACAGTTACAGAAGCTTCACGATGTAAGAGAAGTCGAGGTGCTTGACAGGAAGGATACTGTTATCCGTGAGCTTCTTCTTATAAAAGTCCGCAACAAGACGGAATCGAGACAGGACATCATGACGGCTGTTGAGATATTCCGCTCAAAGATAGTAGATTATTCGCCCACAGCTCTTGTCTGCGAACTCACAGGCGAGACTTCAAAGATAGATGCTTTCATCGAACTGCTCAAGCCATACGGCATAATGGAGATGTGCCGCACAGGTATAGTGGCTATCGAACGTGGCGAGAACTGCCTTAAAACAGCAAAGTAAAGCAAATGACAGGATCTTTCTGCATTTGCTGTCTGTCCGCACGCAGCAGACTTCAGATGTGCGGGGCATTTTAAATCACTTATTATAGCGAACGTAAAATTCTTTTGACGTTCACTATACATATACATTATTATATTCTGAAAAGGAGTAATCACAAATGGAAAATACTGCAAAGGTTTTTTATGAACAGGACTGCGATCTTTCACTTCTCTACGGAAAGACTATCGCTGTTATCGGCTACGGCAGCCAGGGACACGCTCATGCACTCAATGCCAAGGAGTCTCTCGGAGACAAGGGCAGAGTCATCATCGGACTCTATGAGGGTTCTAAGTCATGGGACAAGGCTGTTGCTCAGGGCTTTGAAGTTTTCACTGCTGCTGAGGCTGCAAAGCAGGCTGATATCATCATGATCCTCATCAACGATGAGAAGCAGGCAGCTCTCTACAAGAACGACATCGAGCCGAACCTCCAGCCCGGAAATATGCTCATGTTCGCTCACGGATTCAATATCCACTTCGGCTGCATCAAGCCTCCGGCTGACGTTGATGTAACTATGATCGCTCCTAAGGGCCCCGGACACACTGTAAGAAGTGAATACCAGGCAGGCAAGGGCGTTCCGTGTCTCGTTGCCGTTCATCAGGACGCTACAGGCAAGGCTAAGGAACTGGCTCTCGCTTACGGTCTTGCTATCGGCGGTGCAAGAGCAGGCGTTCTCGAAACAACATTCAGAACAGAGACCGAGACTGACCTCTTCGGTGAGCAGGCTGTTCTCTGCGGCGGTGTTTGTGCATTGATGCAGGCTGGATTCGAGACTCTCGTTGAGGCAGGCTACGATCCGAGAAATGCTTACTTCGAGTGTATCCACGAGATGAAGCTCATCGTTGACCTTATCTACCAGAGCGGCTTCGCAGGCATGAGATACTCTATCTCAACTACTGCTGAGTACGGCGACTACACAACAGGCCCGAAAATCATCACAGAAGATACAAAGAAGGCTATGAAGCAGGTACTCAAAAATATCCAGGACGGTACATTCGCAAAGGACTTCCTCCTCGATATGTCACCGGCAGGCGGTCAGGTACACTTCAACGCTATGAGAAAGCTTGCTTCCGAGCATCCGTCTGAGAAGATCGGTGCTGAGATCAGAAAGCTCTATAGCTGGAGCGACGAGGACAAGCTCATCAACAACTGATAACTAAAAGCGGACGTTTCTGACGTTCGCTGTATACAAAGACAGACAGCTGTCAGCTTATGCGGCTGGCAGCTTCTCTTTATAACTGCGTAT
>CADBQF010000311.1 GCA_902796705.1 Ruminococcus flavefaciens | reverse complement strand
TTTCTCTGACTGCTTCACAAGAAGGTCTTTCATCTGAATGATATCGAATACATCAAGCACGCCGTCCTCGCAGAGGTCGCCTGCTTTCCAGTCAGCTATGCGGACTGACTTGTCTCCGAGAATGAACTTCTGGAGAAGGACTCCGTCGGCTGTGTTCACTTCTCCGTCGCCGTTGATATCGCCCTTGAGCGACCTTGCCGGTGCAATATCAAATACAGGGAGCGTATCAGAAGATGAACTGCTTCCGTAATGGTAGATATCCGGAAGTTCATCGAGCGTCAGGAGATAGTCGCTGTTGTACACATACGAGAGATACGAAGATGTATTTATCGGATCACTGTCTATGAACGATGTGTGCCATGTCATGAACCAGAGCCATTTTGCTCCGTCTGACTTCATTTTCGCCGGATCGGGTATAGGGCCGTTCTCGTGGAGACATACCGGCTTATTCGATATGCCTGCTGTCTTGTTGTACATCTGCACGAGAGAATCTGTGTGATTTACGTATGTATCCGCTCCGATGATATCAACATATTCATCGCCCGGATACCAGCCGGAATTGACATCGCCGCAGTAGCCGAGGCTCCAGATGAGATTGTCAAGTCCCCAGTAGTTCGTGTATCTGTCGTACATTATCCTCCAGAGCTTCTTGAAATTCTCAGCTCCTCCCTTGCCCCACCAGAACCATTTTCCGTCGAATTCATGAAAAGGTCTCCAGATAACGGGGATACCTGCCTCCTGCAATTCTTTCAGAGCTTTCGCACCCTTGTCCATTCCGGCGATGAGGGTGTTGTATTCGGCAGTACCCTCTGTGAGTGCGGCGTTCCAGTTGAGGTCAGTGTTCATGGCTTCGGTATGGCTTCCGCTGAAATTGCTTCCGCAGTGCCAGCATATCGTAACGATGCCGCCTTTGTCATACCACTTCTTTGCACGGCGGTTGCAGCCGGAGAAATCATCGCCCATATAGTCAAGTCCACGGAGTGCGGGATATTTTCCGCTGGCATTCTTTATGATATTGAATTCGTAGTCCTCGCTGCCCATCCACGTTGACTCCTGCTGACCGGAAATGACATTCTTTCCGTATGTATCGCAGAGGAAATTATACAAAGACTGTGCCTGTGCGGAAGCTTTCGGGTTCGAGAGCTTTCCGCCGCCTGTATAATTGGAGAATTCGCCTTTCTCAACGAGCATACAGTCAAATATCGTCCAGCCCCATGATGCTTCGACGGAAATTTCATTGCTTCCTGCTTTCAGGTCGGCGTTTATGCTGACTGTACTGAATGAATCATCGCCGGTATATTCACAGAATATCTCACCGATGTTCTTTCCGTTCACATAGACGTTCTGATACTTTCCGTCCTTGTCATACGGCTGACAGTAGCGGAACGAGAGCCTGTGCCTTCCGCTGCCGGAAGCTGTGACGTTAAGTGTGACTTTGTTCCCTCCGTCTTTCAGGTCGATGCCCTGACCGCCGCTTGCTCCTTTCAGAACAGTGAGTTCTGCTGCATTTTCTCCTGAATTGCTCACAGTGCCGTCCTCAAACTCGTACTGGCTGCCGGCTGCCTCAGTCCGGAGCGGCAGCGGTTCGATAGATGAAAAAGCAAGCATTGACGAAAGCAGAACGGGTATTATCTTTTTCATTATTATCACCTCTCAGATCATTTCGGGATATCCGTTTTGTTTACTGCTGTTATTATTATACAGCACGATATACCCGTATCCAAGGTCGTTTCGTTCCAGAAAATAACACTTTTGTACCATACCTGTGAAGCAGAGGGCGGCTATTGCCAAATTTTCTGTTATCTGGTATAATTATAAAGATGCAATTATATTTTACGGAGTGATCTGATGAAGATTAAAAACAACAGGCTGACAGTTTTTGCAGGTGCGTTCATCTGCTGCTTTTTATGGGGAAGTGCGTTTCCCGGCATCAAGGCAGGATACCGGCTGTGGGGCATCTCTGACGGCGATACATGGCAGATAATACGCTTCGCCGGGGTGAGGTTCTTTTTAGCAGGCATACTCGTGATACTTTTTGCGAGCCTCATGCGGCGGAGACTTCTTCTGCCGAAGCGTGGCGAACTGGGAAAGATATCATTTCTCAGCCTTTTCCAGACGATAGGTCAGTATCTTTTCTTCTACCTCGGACTTGCCCATACTACCGGTGTCAATTCTGCTGTAGTCGATTCGCTGACGAACTTTTTCGCCATAATAACAGCCTGCCTTTTCATGAAAATGGAAAAGCTGACTTTCCGGAAAGTCCTCGGCTGTGTGCTTGGATTCGCCGGTGTCCTGACGGTCAACCTGACGCATGAGGGATTTTCGTTCAGTCCGCTCGGTGACGGACTTGTCGCTCTCTCTGCCCTGTGCTATGGCATTTCCTCGGTGCTGATAAAGAAATATTCCTCACAGCACGACACTGTCATATTCAGCGGATATCAATTTCTCTTCGGTGGTATCGTCATGACTATAGCCGGTCACGCAGGCGTTGTCATCTCCGGAGGAAGTTCCGCAGGGAGCGTTTCTATGCCGGGAGCTGCGATAATACTTTTGTACCTTGCACTCGTTTCGAGCGTTGCGTATACACTGTGGGGGATACTGCTCAAATATAATGATGTTTCGGGCATATCCGTATTCGGGTTCATGAATCCGGTGACAGGCGTTCTGCTCTCTGCAATTCTCCTCGGAGAAGCAGATCAGCTCGGCATCAGATATATCGCCGCTCTGCTGCTCGTCACAGCCGGTATAATCACAGTCAACCGAAAAGGAAGAGATACTCTCCTGCCCGATCAGCAGAACTGAAAATCATAACAGAAATGCCTCTGAATGATCGCCCGATCACCCAGAGGCATTTTCTTATTTCTTCGTGATAACGGCAATAGCACACGGCATTCTTCCGTCAACTACCGTGTAGTCGGCATCGGTATATCCCATTTCGTCGAAGAATTCCTTATACGAGAATATATCGAACTGCCTTTTGAACTTAGCTCCTGCCGCTTCAAGGAACTTCACGGCTTTCCTGTCCTTGTCGCCGCAGCGGTTAATGTAGGTCGGTATCACGACTTTTCCGCCCGGCTTGCAGACACGCATAAGCTCTTTCATTGCGGCATACGGATCATCGAGAAGATGAATGACATTTCCGGCAATGACTTTGTCAAAGCGTTCGTCACTGCATCTCAGGTGTGTGATATCAGCCTTTCCGACCTTGAAATTCCCGAAGCCGGCGAGCTTTTTCTTAGTCCGCTTCAACATTCCTGCGGACATATCCGTTGCGATGAGATATCTGCATTTGCGGGCGATATACCGGCTTATCTCTCCTGTACCGCAGGCACATTCGAGAACAAGATCATCAGCCGTGATCTCCTCTGCGACTCTCTTTCCGGTATTCGTATAGACCTTATGATTGTAGACATTCTCAAAAACGTCATAAACAGGTGAGACTTTATCCCAGAACATTATTATCTTCCTTTCTTTTCCGGATGTGAACCGTAATACTTTTTCTTGTCCTCGTACATACGTTCATCGGCTAACCGCAGAGCTGTACGGACATCGCTTGCTTTTTCCACACAGGCATGGCCTACAGCGAAAACGAGTCCGTTATATTTCAGGGCAGCTTCACGGAGCTGTTTTTCTTTTTCGGTGAGTTCTTCTTCTGTGACACCTTTCAGGATAACTACGAATTCATCTCCGCCCGCACGGAAGATATCCCGGAGCGTGAAGACCTCTTTCAGAGCCGAAGCCGCATTTTTCAGGAGCGTATCGCCGGCATTGTGTCCCTGACTGTCGTTTACCGCCTTCAGTCCGTTGAGGTCGGCAAAAAGAACGCCGGCGGACTTCCCGGAAGTATCCCTGACGAGTGCATCGACGAAATTATTCATCTCGTTGCGGTTCATTACGCCTGTGAGCATATCCCTTGAACTGAGAACGTGGAGCCTGTCAACGAGCTGATAGCTGTATATTTCAGAAGCGAGTATGAATGTTGTGAGTTCGAGCGTTTCCTTTATCATCTCGGAAGCGTCCGTATTGAAGTTGAGCGTCCATATATAGCCGAGCAGCTCATTTTTGAATTCGAGCGGGAAAAGGATTATCCTTTCGATGCCTGCATCTTTCATGGACTTGTACCATACAGGATCCCTTTCCCTGACGACTTCCATATCACGGCTGTTCCTGACGATAAGGCAGTTGCTTCCGGCAATGGCATCTTTCCATGTTTCAGCCATATCGTAAAAGCTGTCGTCTATGTAATTCTCCATAGATACAAGGTCAGTATCATCTGCGAGAGATTCACACAGCACCGAGCATTTTCTCCTCACATTGTCCATGAGGAGTATACAGCAGAACTCCGACTTGCACATTCTGCGGATATCCCCGCATATCGAAGCCATTGTCGTCCTGAAATCCTCCGGACTGCGGAGCTTTATGCACGTCTCCAGAACAGAAGCCGCAACGTCATCTGATATGGACGAGAGCCTCTTTGCGTCAGGCTTGCTGTTTACTTCCATGATATACAGACAGTGGCAGAGTCCGTCGTCATTATCATCTTCAAGCGGAATGAACGACATATTGAACCAGGCATCGAACCTTGCCGGGTGTGCATATGAATGAAGGCATTTTTTCAGCACTGCCGCACGGTAGCAGAAGCTCTCGAAATTAAGATCCCTCGTGAGATAATTTGTATACTCGCTGTCGGGAACGAACGTCCTTGTGAGCATTTGCAGGTCGTCTGCCGGCTTTTCTATAGTATCAAGATATACACGGTTGCCGGTCACGATACGCACCTTTCCGTACTCCCCGTCTTCAAGTTTTTCTACAGAAACGACACAGGCTGCCGCACCGATGCCGTCAACTATTTCTTGATAATCCATATATGTTCCTCCTGATGATAGTACGGTTGCATATATTGAATTATATCATATCAAGTGAAATTTGTCAATATTATCAAGATGATCTGTAATAAAATATTTATTTATAACAAAAGGCTCCGTCATCTGACTTCAAAATCATATCCGCCGTGAACGGGTATGCCTTCTGATTCCACTCTTTCGACGCTGCCCCATGAATGGCCTTTCAGGGCTTCGATGAGGTCAAAGATATCCCTTGCCGTCCCCTCAGCTTCCATTTCGACAGAGCCGTCGCTGAGATTCCTCACCCAGCCAGATATACCGAGGCGTGATGCGGTATGCTTCGCTTTCCAGCGAAAGCCGACTCCCTGCACACAGCCGTAGAATATGATGTGTCTGCGTATCTTTTCCATATAATCTCTCCTTGCGTTGTATTAATTGAATTATACCACACGACAGCAGAAATATCAAGCCGGATATGCTCCTGCCGCAAAGTCATTTTTACAAATAAAAATACCTCCCTGCTATACTTGAAGCATAACATAAAAGGAGGCCGGTCATTATGATGATATGGAAAGACAAAGACGGGAACTGCAAATGTGAGAGCTGCGGCAGGATAGTTCCCGAAAACAAGCTGAAATGGGAGAAAGGTCTCGGCTACTGCAAGGACTGCTACAGGGAGATAAAAAAGTACCGGAAGTGACCTTTCACTCTCCCCC
>CADBQF010000310.1 GCA_902796705.1 Ruminococcus flavefaciens | reverse complement strand
GTGAGAGTCGGTATACTTGCGTATTCCTCCGGAGTACATTCGGTGTACCGCTTCACGCTGACGCTGAAATCAGTATAGCTGTTCGTTATCACCATGAATCTGCCGTCATCACCGAGAGAATATCCCATTACATCATTTGAGTGGAGTCCGGAATAATTGAGGCTGAAAAGCGGCTCTGCCTCTTTCGTATCGCTCCTCACTCCGTATATAGTAGTCATCGACCGGAAGAAAAGATCATACTCCCCTGTTCCGGGAATTATCCTGTCCTGCAATGATTCGCTGAATTCGTATGTCGTGCTGCTCTCCTGCAAAGTCCCGTCAGGATCTATACGGCGTATCTGCATCTTGCCGTCTTTCATCTTGACTCCGCAGACGAGCGAGCCGTTCCTGTCACGTCCGATAGTTCCTATCGTTTCACCGTCGGGAACTTTCAGCTCACCGATGTATTTTCCGTCAGCCGAGAAGACTTCATATGCAGAATCTATCAATGCGATAAACGTCTTCCCGTCGGTCAGTATACCGGCGACGGAAGTGTTCTCGTCCGTTGCATGGAAACCGCTCACCGGTATCTCCGAGAGCTTTTCCCCGTCAGGCGAGAATGAGAATATTTTCAGAGTGAATTCAGCATTGTTCATCCAGCGGTCATAGTCATAATCCGGCGACTCATAATCTGGATCGCCAAGCTCACCGAAATCCGCATCATTGATCATCTGATAGATCGTCCCGTCGTCTGTTACATCTATATCGTAACCTGTGAAGCACCGGAAGCCGTCTATCGTGATCTCCTCTGTATTTTCAAAATTTTTGTCAGTCCTCCAGAACTGCGGAGTCTTCGTGCCTGTGCCGAGGACGAAATAATTCTCTCCGCCGTTGTATGGCTCGAAGCAGTATATCTGATGTATCTCATCGGGTATCGGAACTGCTTCTTTTTTGTAGGCGACACCGGTGAGCTTTTCTGCGGTGAAGTTCTTCTCCTGCTCTGCCGGCTTTTCCTTTTTGCCGCCGCACGAGACTCCGGCTGTACATACGGCAAGTGCGAACATGAATGATATCATTCTTTTCATAAAGATACCTCCGATCATCAGGACATGATGTCCCGTTTATAATAAGTGAATCCGGAAGGCAAAAAAGACGAAGCGATCTTCATAATCATCACTCTGCACAAAAAATAACTATCTGGAATGTACATAGCGACGAAATTTCCAATTTGTATTATATTTCCCTTTAAATTTTCAGAAAATATGCTATAATAGAGTATAAACATCTCGCCGCAGATAAGCTTTGCGGTAATGTACACTTATTGATACAGTCTTCATTTTTCAAAAAGGAGGAACGTATGGCAAACGATAATATAAAAGAAATAGCTGTCATCGTCGCAGGTATCGACGAGGAATACCAATATAATATAATCCGTGGAATAAATGATTTTACTTCCTCCCACAACATAAACACTTCATATTTCGCCGCCTTCGGAGGTATGCTTTCGAGCAAGCGGTTCGATGCAGGCGAATACAGTATCTACAAGCTCATTAATTACAAGCTCTTTGACGGTGCTGTCCTCATGACGAACACTATCTGCGATCAGGAGGTAAAGGAGAATATCATCAAAGAGATACAAAGCTCCGGTATACCCGCTGTTGTTTTCGACTGCGATGACTACCCGGAACTCTATAATATACGTATAGACAATTCCGCCGCTATGAGGGATATGGTACGCCATGTCATAAAGGAACACGGTGCTAAAGTCCTCAACTACATCTCCGGCCCTATGTCTAATCCGGAGGCAAGAGAACGCTGCAGGGCTTTCAGGGAAGTCCTTGCCGAAAACGGCATCCAGCCAGACGACGACAGGATATTCTACGGAGAGTTCCGCAGCCATGACGGTAAACAGGCTATCGAGGAATTCCTCTCCTCCGGACTTTCCATGCCCGATGCTTTTATATGTGCAAACGATGCTATGGCTCTCACCGCTGTATCTACTCTCGAAAAAGCCGGTTACAAAGTCCCCGATGATGTCATCGTCACCGGCTTTGACTTTACCTACAATGCACGCAACTTCTCGCCTGCACTTACTTCCGTCAAGCGTCCGCTCTTCAAAATGGGACAGCGTGCCTGCGAAGTCCTTATGGAAGTTTTCGAGGGAAATGAACCGCCGAAAACGATCTCGCTCAACTCTCAGCCGGTATTCACCGAGAGCTGCGGCTGCTGCTCCGGAAATGCCGACGATACACGCAGCTACCGCAAAAAAACATACAGCCGCATCGAAAAGCTCAACTCCGGCATAAGCCTCATGAACAGACTTACTGCCGAACTTGCCGAAACCGAGGATATCAATGAACTCGTCAAGGCTCTGACAAATGTTATCCCCGATATAGGCTGCGAGAAATTCTCACTCTGCCTTACAGACGACTGGCAGGATCCGGCTTCCGCAAGCGATACTTTTACCGATACTGCACCATATCCGGGATATATCACATCTCCCCTCATATGGGACAAGGGCGATATCAGATCAAGCGGTTATTTTCCGAGCAGCCATATGTTCCCGGAACGCTTCGAGGACAGC
>CADBQF010000309.1 GCA_902796705.1 Ruminococcus flavefaciens | reverse complement strand
TATTTCAATCCACTCCCTCCGGGTGGAGGGAGACTGCAAAACAGTACAATCCTGCTTTATGTCAGAAGCACCGATCATACTATTTTGACAAAACAGTTTGTTTTTTATAGTCCTCAAACTGTAAAAAGAACTTTTTCTGCCGCATTTTTGCCTTATTTTATAGTGCGAATGACACAGCGATTCTATGTTCACTTATATCCCGCACTAAAAGATAAGATCACCTTCAACGTCCAATGATTCCTTGATACCGATATGTTCAACATTTGTTTTTGTCCGGTTCCCAAGATTATATATCCTGAGACTGTCTTTTGTATCGTCGATCTCATCTTCAAGGACTTTTTTCAGCTTTCTGAGCTGTGCGGCATCTACTACACATTCAAAAACAGAATTCTGCACTCTTACACCATAATTCGTGCATTGCTTTGCAACACGGCGAAGCCTTCTGCGGCCTTCCCTGTCCTGCGTGTTCACGTCATATGTAACAAGTATCAGCATATCATCACTTCCACATAAACGGCGGATAACAATCAAGATCGCCACGTATATACCGTGCAAGCAGCAGTGACTGAACATAGGGAAGCATTCCCCACTCTGTCTTTTCGTCAAGAAATGGGTGCTTCAGTTCCTCTGCTTTACGCTTCTGCCATGCAGTGAAAAATTTTCTTCTTGCATCTTCTTTAAGAATAACAGCTCCGTCTTCACGCTTTATAAAATCAGAAACGTCAAATATCCTTTTATTTATAAGCATAAGCACGAACCTGTCGCACAGGACAGAACGGAATTCTTCCATAAGATCAAGTGCAAGAGAACATCTTCCCGGACGGTCTGTGTGCATGAACCCTACATACGGATCAAGTCCGACGCTTTCAAGTGCTGATGTACACATCGATGCTGTCATTGAATATGTAAACGATAACAGTGCATTGACATTATCGAGCGGAGGTCTTTTATTTCTTGAGTGAAAATAAAAATCATCTTTCTGCTGCAATATCATATCATCAAATACAGAGAAATACACCGAGGCTGCCTCGCCCTCTATCCCACGCAGGGCATCTGTATCCTGAGCCGTCTGCACCTGTTTCAGGGAATTTTTCAGATACTCCGTCTTTTTACGGAAAAGCTCCGTATCTATCCTTGCACCGTGATCTCTTATAACTCTTTCAAGCACCCAGCGGCTGTTGAAGATCTTGGCTGATATGATATTCTTTGCCACACCCAGAGAGAACTGCTCGTCATCTGCATATCTGTACTGCTGACGGCGGAGCAGAACATTTCCCCTGACTTCTCCGCTGACTCTTGCTGTAAATCTGCCGTTTCTGCTCATGAACACAAGGTCGATGCCGCTCCCGGCACATTTTGCCATGAGTGCCGGGCTTGCTCCTGCATGGCCGAATGTCACTATGCGTTCTATATTATGGAGCGGAACTCTTCCTATCTCTTCCTTATCATGACTGACGATAAGATTTTCTCCTTCAAGCGATAGATATCTGTCAGGATTATTGACATATACAGTGTTCTGAAGTTTTTTCATGCTTCCTCCTCTGCACTGAGCATTTCCCTGACATATGCAGAAGCTTTTTTGTTCCCGCATATCACAGGAAGACAGATATTTTTCAGCGAACAGGCGTTGCACGCCTTCCGCCGTTTTACCTTCGGAGTATGATGTTTTCTGTAAAGATCGTGCATCTCAGCGATAGCTTCCTCAGTCCGTCTGCGTATATCAGCATCAAAAACTACCTTGACTCTGCGTCTCGTTTCGCCGTAATACAGATATCCGAAAGGTATCTCACAGCAAAGCATATCTTCAAGGCAGAGTGCCTGTGCCATGAGCTGTACTGCATCACAGTCATCTTCTTTCGGCTCTCCCCTTTTGTATTCGACCGGAGTAACAGAATATTTCCCGTCGATACCGTGGAGAGTGATGCCGCCCGGATCTTTTCTAAGCTCAACAGCATCACATTCTCCTGAAATGCCAAGTCTTGCAGACGATACAGCCATTGCCCGTGTGATGATGAGATCTCCACGCTTTTCATGGAAACCTGCATCGTGGACTCTCTCGTGCATTATATCTCCGTCGATAGTCCTGTAATTCTCTTCCCATTGATCTTCTATATGTATCAATGCCCATTGTCTCCGGCAGAACACAAAGTGCTGAATACCGGAAAGCATGAGATATTCTTCTTCGCTGTACATTATATCAGATCTTCATATTTTTCACATTCAAGGCCGTCAAGCTCATTCAGTGTAACATCATAATCTTCAAATGAAAGCGGACGTTTTGTCTCATCTTTCAGTCTGACTTCAAGCTGTCTGTGAACTTTTGCCGATGAATATTTAGGGGTTTTTCCCTCGTGTTTCCACCAGTACAGGCGGCATACCTCCATGCTTCCGTCGGGACGTGCAGATGAAGTATCGTTCTCAAAAAGCGTGAGAAGTGCCTGCTTTATCTTTTCGGCATCTTCATCGGAGAAACCTGTCTTCTCTGCAAGCTGACAGTTGATGCTTCCGTTGACTACGTAAAGGCCGAATTCCACACGGTGCTTCATTCCCATTGTATCGGAAGCCTTTCCTTCTTTGCCGCCTTCGCTGTTGACGCTTTTAGTGATCTGCATACTCACCACGTCAACAGGAGAAACACTTATAGCCTGCTGTATCGAAACAGGGCCTCTTACTCCGACCGAGACATTATCACCTTTGAATGCAAATACCTGACCGAAGCTGCGGACATCGATCCATTCAGCACAGGCAGTTTTTGCATATTCATCTCTGTTGGTATTCTTGCCTTTGCTTATGGACTTAATCGCATCATTGCCGTCCGCTCTTGATCGAAGGCTGTCGAAACCGTCATCGCATCTGTCATCTGACTGAACGAATATCTTCTCGCCCATATCCTGAAGACGATTGCGTATCTTTCTCTTTATGCAGACATCGGATATCTCACCGAATCCGTCGTAATTCTCACGGGGACGGTTTCCGTTGAGCGGATCTCCGTTAGGATTGGCATTTTTTGCTGTGATAAGCAGTGTGAAATCTATCTTGTTCTGTAAAACTCCCATTTATTTTTCCTCCTCATTTTTATCTTCTTTTTTAGTCCAGAGCAATGCGTTGTAATGATGATAGCCTATCAGGTAGAGCGGTGAGAGCTTGCTGTTGTCAGCAAATCCCTCCGGTGTGAATTTCGCCATTACCTCATTGATAAGCTTGGTATATCTCGTCATAAGGCGGTTGTCCTTTTCAAGATAGGGTTCAAGCCTTTCTTCGATTATCTTCCATGTCTGATACGGTCTTGACGAAAATGCACTCCAGAGGCGTCTTGCATTCGTCACACGCTTTTCATTAACATCATATGTATCGCTTTCTGCCTTGTCTGCAATTGCGAGCAGACAGCCGAAAAGATAGCTTCTGTCGTGATTGTTCGGATCAAATGCCATAGAAACAACTCCTTTTTTATGATCTGTATAATTCTTTCTTATCATACCGCAGGCAGTTTCAAGAACGCTGCGGTGATTATATCCGTTTTCGTATGCCAGCGGATTTGAAGCTTTACGGCAGAGTGAATTCATTATATCATCCGGCAGTTTCGCTCCGTTCGTGACGCAGTTGATAAGCCTTATGATATTGTCACGCATGATCTTTTTATCGCAGTCCACAAATGCTCCCTGCTCCGTTCCGAAAGCGTATTTCACTATATCGTACAGGCTGAATGAATTGATGCCGCTATTTTTATTATCACTGATGTCGCTCTTTTTCTGTTTGCTGATGTACCTGAGCCATGCAGTCTCTTTGTGCCACTTCTCGATATTTTCAAGATAACGTGAACTTTCGATCTCAGAATACATCGAGATATTGATACGTCCCGGTGTAGCGGCATCAAGCCCCATTATCATTACCTTTGTATCCGGTTCGAGCTGCCTGCCTATACTGAATATCCTCTTTTCGAGCATCTCCGCATAATAGGGATATGTTGACGGTATCTCTTCTTCATCTTCATCGTCCCATGCACTCTTCTCAAATGAGGGTATCTTCTGCATCGCACTTGCCCAGACTATTACTGTGAGGGAATCGATGTT
>CADBQF010000308.1 GCA_902796705.1 Ruminococcus flavefaciens | reverse complement strand
GATGCTCTGCTTGAAGCAGCAAGGGAGGCAGTTTCATGAGACCTTACATAAGAGATAAAAAGACTTTCACTTTCGATGAAGTCCCCGAAAATACATCATTTGAAGCAGGCTACCTCGTTTCCGTCAACAGCGGCTGGAGAAGCGTCAGACCTGTCATAGACACCGGAAAATGTATCGGCTGCGAACAGTGCTACCTCTACTGTCCCGACGGTGTAATTTCCATTGAAGCCGGAAAAGCAGCCATTGACTACGACTTCTGCAAAGGCTGCGGCATCTGTGCAAAGATATGCAGGCTCCATGCAATAACGATCGAGGAGGAACGCAAATGAGCAGAAAATTTCTCTCCGGAAATGAAGCTTTCGCTGAGGGCATAAGACTCGCCCGCCCGGAAGTCATCTCCGCTTATCCGATAACACCCCAGACCATAGTTGTCGAGAGACTCTCCGAAATGGTCGAGGACGGCAGCCTTAAAGCCGAATATGTCCATGTGGAATCCGAACACTCCGCCATGTCATGTGCAATAGGAGCAAGTTCAGCCGGAGCAAGGGCATTCACAGCAACTTCATCGCAGGGACTTCTCTACATGGCAGAATGTCTTTACTACGCATCAGGCGGAAGATTCCCGATAGTCATGATGAACGCCGACCGTTCGACGGCTCTCCCGTGGAATATCTACGGCGACCAGCGTGACAGCCTCTCACAGCTCGACAGCGGCTGGATACAGGCTTATGCAGAGAACGCACAGGAGGCACTCGACCTCGCCCTCATGAGCTACAGGATAGCCGAGGACAAGCGTGTATCGACTCCGTATATGGCTAACCTTGACGGCTTCATACTCACACATACATACGAGACTGTCGATATCCCGGAGCAGGAGCAGGCAGACCGCTTTCTTCCCCCGTATGAGACAGATAACCGCATAGATTTCGATTCCCCGAAGAATATGGCATTCTCCGCCGGCCCTGATACGAATTTCATCTTCAAGGCGAAAGCTCACGCAGCCATGCTCGCCGCTAAAGATGTCATCAAAGAAGCCGAGGAAGATTTCGCTTCGGTATTCGGCAGAAGATACACCGGACTCACAGAGGACTACCTCACCGAAGATGCCGATTATATCATCGTCACTCTCGGAAGCATTGCCGGACTCTGCCGTGAGACAGCCGACAAGCTCCGTGCTGAGGGCATAAAGGCAGGCGTTGTGCGTATCCGCTATATGCGTCCTTTCCCGAATGAGGAGATCGCATCATCGCTGAAAAATGCAAAGGCATACGCCGTCCTCGAAAAGGACATCAGCTTCGGCAATGAGGGAACTGTCTTCACCAACGTGAATTCCGCACTCCACAAGGCAGGTATTTCCGTAAAGGGATACAACTTCATAGGCGGACTCGGCGGAAAGAACATCTCCGCAGGCGATATTGAGAACATATTCACAAGCATCGCAGACGGCACCGACACCGTGAACATTATCGGAGCAGGAGGCATAGGAAATGGCAAATAAAACAGCAGAGAGCATCTCCAGTGAGGAATTTTTCTACGGACATAAAGCCTGTGCAGGCTGCGGCGGAAGCCTTGCAGTCAGAGCGGCACTGAAAGTCCTCGGACAGAACGCAGTATCAGTTCTTCCGGCAGGCTGTATGTCGGCGGTAGGATTCAATTTCCCCCAGCTTTGCTTTTCAAACAATTCAATAATATCGACATTTGCCGGAACAGCTTCAATGCTAACAGGAGTCGAAGCCGGACTTCGTGCAAAGGGATACAGGGACTTCACCGCAGTCGGATTCGCCGGCGACGGAGGAACGGCAGATATCGGCATACAGGCTCTCTCAGGAGCTATCGACCGCAATGATGATATAATCTACATCTGCTACGACAACGAAGCCTACATGAACACAGGCATACAGAAGAGCGGACTCACGCCCTACGGAGCAAAGACGACCACGACTCCGGCAGGAAAGAATATCCACGGCAATATCCGCCCCAAGAAGAATATGTTCGAGATAGTCGCCGCCCACGGCATTCCCTACGCCGCAACAGCAAGCGTCGGCTATCTCCCGGACTTCATCGAAAAAGTCAGAAAAGCCTCGCAGATAAAGGGAACGAAATATATCCACGTCATCGCCCCATGTCCCACCGGCTGGGGAGTAGCTCCCGATGCGACTATCGATATCGCCCGTGAAGCCGTTGACTGCGGACTGTGGTATCTCGCTGAATACGAGAACGGAGAATTCCGCCTCAGCCGCCGCCCGAAGGAGTTCACAAGCGTTGAGGAGCATCTGAAAAAGCAGGGCAGATTCAGGCATCTCACCGATGAGGATATAAAGATAATAACCGATTCCCGTGACAAGAAGTGGGAATACATAGACAGGACTTTCAGCTTATAAGAAAAAGCTATAACACATGATAAGCGTTTGATATTGGACAAATGCAGAGATATGGTGTATAATCAAATCATAGAAAACCAATCGATAAACTAAGAGATATGGAGGATAAATACAATGAGCAGAGATGTAAATAATAAATTCTGGGACGAGGAACTTGAAACTCTCCCCCGTGAGGAGCTTGAAAAGAGACAGCTCGAAGACCTTAAAGAGATCGTTAAATTCGCCTATGACCACGCTCCCTACTACAAGCGTTCATTCGACGAAGCAGGCGTTAAGCCGGAGGATATAAAGACTCTCAAAGATATCCAGAAATTCCCGTTCATCAACAAGAAGACTCAGCGTGACACACAGGGCGTAGGTTCTTTCCTCGGTGAGCTTGCAGCCGTTCCGGAGGAAGATGTGGTATTCATCTCAACATCGTCCGGTTCAACAGGCGTACCGACAATGAGCCCTTTCACAAAGAAGGATTTCGATGAGTTCCAGGAGACAGAGAGCCGCTGGTTCTGGCAGATCGGAATGAGACCGAACGACAGATACGTACACGCACTCAACTTCTCGCTCTATGTAGGCGGCCCGGACGTTATCGGAGCTCAGAACCTCGGTGCATTATGTATCTGGGGCGGCACTCTTCCGAGCGAGAGACTTCTCTTCATCTTAAAGACCTATCAGCCAACAGTTATCTGGACTTCGCCTTCCTACGCATGGCAGCTGGGCGAAAAGGCTATCAAGGCAGGCTACGATCCGAAGAAGGACTTCAATATCAAGAAGATAATCGTTGCAGGTGAGCTCGGCGGCTCTATCGACGCTACAAGAAATGCTATCGAGGAGATATGGGGAGCTGAGGTATTTGACTTCTACGGTCTGTCAGATATTTTCGGCGCCTGCGCTGCACAGTGCGAATACCACGACGGACTCCACATTGCAGAAAATCATATCCTCGTTGAGACAGTTGATATACACACAGGCGAGGTCCTTGAACCCGGTCAGACAGGCGAGCTCGTATTCACAACTCTCCGCAAGCACGCCCGTCCACTTATCAGATTCAAGACAGGCGACATCGGACGCATCGACACCACTCCCTGCAAATGCGGACGCACACACGGAAGGATACATATACTCGGCAGAAAAGACGATATGTTCATTGTTTCCGCTGTTAATGTATTCCCCAGCGATATCGAAGCTGTTATCCGCGAGCAGAGCGACCTGACAGGTGAGTACCTCATCCGTATCTTTGAGAAGGACTTCACAAGCAAATATGCTGTCGAGATTGAGAAGGCAGCAGGAGTTGACAAGGATGACGATACAGTAGCAGCAGAGGTTTCCGCAGCACTTAAGGCACGTATCGGCGTTAAGCCCGCAAAAGTAGTGGTACACCCTGACGGCGGACTTAATACACGTTCAGAGCATAAGTCAAGACGTGTTATCGACGAGAGAAACATTGACTACAGCATTTAATGATGATATAATAATATCAATGCATAATTCATAATGCATAATGCATAATTAAATATCATCGCCGCAGGCGATCCCGCAATTATGAATTATGAATTCTTAATTATGAATTTGAATGGGCGGTTATCCGCCCATTTTATTTAAGGAGGAAATTATGCCACAGCTTTCAAACCGAACAGCCACCTTTACCGATTCCGTCATAAGGCGTATGACGAGAATTTCAAATAAATACGGCGCAGTAAATCTCTCGCAGGGATTTCCCGACTTCGAGCCGCCGAGAGAGAT
>CADBQF010000307.1 GCA_902796705.1 Ruminococcus flavefaciens | reverse complement strand
GGCGATACAGACGAGATAAGCACCTTTACACTGAAAATAACGATATACTACACCCTCATAGCTCTTATCGCTTTCGCTGCGGCTTATATGCTGATGAAGAGAAAAGTCCGCAAATATGCCGTATATGAGGCTGATTTCAAGAAGATAAGCGAGATGTACTCCAAGGGCGATTTCTCAGAAAAGCTCAGCACCGATATCCCCGGTACGCTCAGCGAGATAGCCGCATCTGTCAACGCCCTCGCCGCAAATGTTGAGACAAGCGAGGAAACGAGCAAGACCTTTATCGCCAATGTCTCGCACGAGCTGCGTACTCCTATGACGACTATCGGAGGATTCGTTGACGGTATCCTCGACGGAACTATCCCCAAGACACGCCGCAATGAGTATCTCGTCCTCGTATCGAACGAAGTACAGAGACTCAGGATACTCATTACATCTATGCTGAATATGAGCCGCTTTGAGTCCGGTACTATGCGTCCGAATTTCCGTGATACGAATCTCACCGAACTCGTCATCAAAACTGTCCTCATGTTTGAAAAACGCATCGAGGAAAAACAGCTACAGGTAGAGGAACTCGACAGCGAACGCATAATAGCCGAAGTCGATGCCGACCTCATTCAGCAGGTAATATACAACCTCGTCGAGAATGCAGTCAAGTTCGTCAATACCGGCGGCACGCTCTCCTTCCGGTTTGAAAAGGAAAACGGCATATGCACTATCGGTATAAAAAACACCGGCGAAGGTCTGAAAGACAACGAGATACAGCAGGTTTTCGACAGATTCTACAAGACGGATTCTTCAAGAGGAAAAGATACCACAGGACTCGGTCTCGGTCTGTCTATCTCCAGAAAGATCGTGCATCTCCATAACGGCCATATCGTCGTGAAGAGCGTCTACGGTGAATATACCGAATTTCTCATACAGATACCAGAAAAACAGAACAAAACGAAATAACTGAATACAAAGGAGCAGCTATGGAAGATAAAGATATAAACATTCCCATAAACAGCACCGCAGACGGAGAATATACTCCGAAGCACGAAAAGCCTTCCGATCCTCCGCCTGCAAACAGGATACCCTCTCCCCCGCCGGGACAGGAAGCAGAACGCCCTGTCTACGACTCCTTCATGTATGAGCCTATCGGCTTCGAGGAGAGCGATCAGCTCCTCCTCTCATCTCAGGGAGAAGAACAGCCTGATAAGAAAGACCAGAAGCGTACTGCAAGCGAGACTTTCATAACCGTCCTGTTCATACTACTGATACTCGGAGTAGGCGGTCTCGCCGCATGGGGCATCATCAACGATATCACAAAAAGTCCGCAATTTCTGAAAGACCTCCAGAAACCCTCCCACGTCGTGCTTTACAAAGAGTCAAAGCCGGAGGGTGCGAACGATCTCAAGAATTTTCAGGACGAGAACGGAAAATACACCACCGAAGGTGCTGCCGCCGCTGTCCGCCCCTCTATCGTTGAGATATACACCTACACCAATTCCTCAAAATCAGTCCTCTACGGAACAGGTTCGGGCATCGTCATAAGCGAGGACGGATATATCGTCACCAATGCCCACGTTTTACAGGAAAACGGCTGCCACGATATCAAGACGCTCGACGGTCATACGTTCGGTGCAAAGATCATCGGCAGAGATGCAAAGACCGACATCGCCGTAATAAAAGTCACCGGAGTAAAACTCACTCCGGCTGTTCTCGGAAATTCAGATGAAGCTATCGTCGGTGAACAGGTCATCGCCATAGGAAATCCGGCTCAGCTCTCCAGCACCGTCACGGACGGCATAATCTCCGCTGTCGGCCGTAAGATAAAGAGCGACAACACCGGCTTTGAAATGGACTGCATACAGACAAACGCCGATATCAGCCCCGGAAACTCCGGCGGTGCTTTGGTAAATATGTACGGTCAGGTAATCGGCATCACTTCATCTAAATATGTAAGCTCCAGCGTTGAAGGCCTCGGATTTGCAATCACAATAAACGAAGCTCTCCCTGTCATAGAAGAGCTTATCGACAACGGATTCATTGCCGGAAGATTCCGCATCGGAATCACCCTCGTCGATATGTCCACCGACCAGAACCGCAAGGACATCGAGGAAATGATAGGCTACGAACTCCCGAAGGACTTCAAGGGAATATACATTTCCAGCATAGCCGAGGACTGTGATATCTACAATACTGACCTCAAACCCGGCGACTTCATAACTGCCATAAACGGAAAATCCGTCCGCACTTATGATGATCTCTACAACACCATAAGCAGTATGTACACCGCAGGCGACAAAGTTCCTGCAACGTGTGCTCACGTCACAAAAGACGGCGATGTCTCATACTACAATATCACATTCAGGCTTATGGACGATAAATCAGGAAACTTCTGACGTTCAAATTATGCTATATCAAACGCCAAGATATTCTGGCGTTTGATATTTGCCGATCCGCACGGAGCAAACTTTAGTTTGCGTATGTGCGAGGCACTTTAGATCATTTATTATAGTGAATGTCAAATTCTTTTTGACGTTCACTATATATATCACGATTTACCGGAAAAATGCTTGCAATATTTTTCCGGCTGTGTTATAATGTTTTTTGTATTGTATAAAAAGCAGCCGCAGAAGCGGCAGAATGGAGATAACTATGAAGAAAAAAATACTGACACTTCTGACAGCAGCTTTATCGGCTGCCAAAATCATGTCTTTATCAGCTATGACAGCATTTGCCGAAGGCGAAGAAGCTGCCGCTGAAACTACAAAGGCTGCTGCAACAACTGCCGGACTCGGCGGTTCTATACTCGGAACGCTCGTTATCCCGCTCCTTATCATGTTCGCCCTGCTCTACTTCATCGCTATCAAGCCGCAGAAGAAGCAGGAAAAGGAACTCAAAGCAATGCAGTCCTCCTTACAGGTAGGCGATGAGATCGTTACAGGCGGCGGTATCGTCGGTATCGTTGTAAGCGTCGGTGATGATACTGTCGTTATCGAAACAGGCGGTGCAAAGCACAAGCTCAGAATAAAGACATGGGCTATCACAGAGAATGTTACTGCTACAGAGCGTATGAAGGCTGATAAGGCTTCCTCCAAGAAGACAGATGCAGGCCTTGCTTCCGCTGCTGTCGTTGATGACGATGATGATGCTCCCAAAAAGAAAAAGAAGGACAAGAAAGAGAAGAAGGAATCTTCCGAAAAAGAATAATGATACCACCCTCCGCATAGTATTCACTACGAACACTATGCGGAGGTTTTTTATGCACCGTCATCATCGCAGCTTAACTGACAACAGAATCTTCATGAAGGCACTTCCGGCAGCAGCAGGGATAGTATGCACTATATTGTGTACACTAATATTCTCGGCACTGGCGTATTTTATACTTGAGGATATCCGCTTTACACGGCTTTTCAATACACTCTCGCTCTGTGCAGGAGGTGCAGCAGGCGGATATGTCTGCGGAAAATACAGCAGGCATAACGGACTTGCCGGCGGTGCTTTGTGCGGTCTGGAGATATATGCTGCCATGACCGCAGCATCTCTCGCTGTTACAGGAGATCTCCCCGAAACAGGAAAGCTGCTCTTCCTCGCTGCCTCCGGTGCAGCCGGAGGGATCTGCGGCGTAAACAGCCCCCACCCCGGTCCATAGTAACACTCTTGATACGCAGGCTTTTTTTGTGGGGCAAAACCTTTCTGAGGAAAGGTTCTTTCCCCACACCCCTTTTCCAAAGACTTTTAACATGATTTTTTCCTGACAG
>CADBQF010000306.1 GCA_902796705.1 Ruminococcus flavefaciens | reverse complement strand
TTATCCCGATGATGAGCTGTTTGAGCATGATACAGTCAAATACATCGATGCAGTTGTCGCTGCAAATGTCAGCACGCTCTGCCTGTGAAACGGTGAGCGGCTGGATATTGTGGATATGCTTTCTGAGAAGAACAAGATCGGCAACATCTGTTTTTCCGTCATTGTTGATATCACCGTCGGGAGAAGATGTTTTTTCCGGGATCCTGAAAGCAGGAGAGGTTATATCTCCCATGAGCTTCCAGTCATTTCCGCTGTCCTGAAGAAAAACTCTGAGCGAGGATACTTCCGTACCGGGAGCAAGTCCCATAACATCACCGAAAGGAATTGCGAATTCTACCGTATCACCGCTCCATTTGCACATACAGCCGGTATAGTCCTTGTGGTCAAAGTACACGTAACCGTTTGAGGCGTAGTACAGCCAGTATGATTCTCCGCTGTCCTTGTTTTTCAGGCTGATATTATAAACGGGAGCAGATGAACCCTCCGGCATTCTGCTCATTATGTAGAAATAATTTTCATCTGACTTGACAGATATGGAAAGATCGTCCTTTTGGGCGATGACCATATCATCAGTCCATTCACCGTCGAATGAAACAGCACCGTCAATGACAGTTCTGTCAGCGAATGAGAAAAGCTCTCCGCTTCCTCTGATATCAGTTCCGACGATACTGATGCTGCTGTCATTATTCTGTTCAGCCGATTCTTTAACAGTGAAAGAGCCGAGGAGATCAGCACCGTAAAGGCTGTTCCATACGCCCTCATTGGCAAATCTTACGCTTCTTTTGTCGAAAGCATTCATGTCAGGCTTGCCGCCGCAGACGGTCTTGAGGTAGACGTTCCATTTGCCGGCTTCAATAGTGCCGGGAAGTTTTACTGAGATGTTATTCTCCGCTATACTGCCGGAATACCACTGATTTGTATTGACCGGCGTATCTATCATCATGAACCTGTTGTCACGTTCGAGCAGGAGATATGAAGTCTGGTCCGGTATAGGATTTGCAAAGCCTGTATTTTCAACATCGAACGAAAGATCAAGCACGCCTCCCTGTTCAACGCTGTCAGAAAGCTCCGACTTGCGGAGAACGAATCTGTAACCTATATGGTCACGTATAAACTGAAAAACAGTCTGTCCGTAATATGCACTGTTGTCTACGCCTTCAACGTCGTATTCCTTTCCGAAAGTGTAGTCTTTGTATAGCTGAAAGATATTTCCGTTTATGTAGCTGAGATGAGTCTTGTACATTTCGGGAATGGCGTTCTCCGGGAGGTATGTGCCAAATTTCTTTGCCCAGTCGAGATCTCCTGAGAATTCCCCTCCGAAATAAGAAGTGACAGCCTGTCTGCCGAGCCAGTCAGTTTCTCCGGAACGGTCAGAATAAGTGCCGAGGTCGGAATCGCTTCCCATATATCCGTCATCGTACATACCGACTCTCTGAGCGGTGCTGCCGGGTTCTGATACATAGTCTTTCAGTTCGCTTCGTGAGATGCCTGCCCATTTTGCGAAAATATCCGGAGTCCTCACAGTGACCGGAACAGGCGAGGGGACACAATCGAGCATAGCATCAAGGAGTTTCGCCTTGTATTCGACGGAAGTATACTTTCCGCTGTGCATCTCGCCCCATGCACCGACAAACCCGCATTCCACAAAGGCAAGGATATCCTTGTAGTCTTCAAGCAGGCCGTTTTCCTTGATCTGTTCAATATGATGAAGCACCTGATCAAAAGATGCCGGCTCAGGATCTTTCTTTCCGTTGGCATCGTATCTGAAACGGACGGCGATCATAGAACCGTTTTTGCGGCAGTTCTCGAAAGTCTGTCTCAGCGACGAGAAGAACACATCATCGAGGTCATAGTCAGTTCCCTCCGTGTAATTTCCCTCACTGTCCGTAGTTCCGTTGACACCGGAAGAAAAAGCACCTATATCGATGAACATAAGCACTATCTGACCGGAGGGGGATTTGGGTTCAGTTCCGCCCGGATTGCAGTTGTACCACAGCGTAGAGGTGTATCCCATACCGGGATTTTCGATAGTTCCGACATATTCAGTATAAGACAGTCCGCTGTCGTGCATTTTCCCAGCAGCAGCGGCATTGACCGGAGAAACGGGATATGATGCAAGGAACAATGCTCCGGCAGCAAGCGATGACAGTATTTTTTTCATGGCAGCTCCTTTCATGGTTTGATATAACAGTCAATATGTATATTTATTATAACATATCTCTGAAATATTTGCAAGGTGTGCGGAATATTTCTGTACAGACCATTTTAATTTATTCTGCGTTTTGTTGACAAGTGATGCAGTATGTGGTATGATTCAGATATATCAAAGAAACAACGAAGGAGACAGCAGGATATGTCTGATAAGATCAGAGATAACAATATCGAAAAACTCATGCAGCTCCCGTGCCGGATAATAGACATTTTCCCGGAGCGTGTGCCTGAAAGAATGGCAGGGCGTTATTCCGCAGCGGAGCAGTATTATCTTTCACCGCCCCGTCTGGAGATGCT
>CADBQF010000305.1 GCA_902796705.1 Ruminococcus flavefaciens | reverse complement strand
CTGCCCTCAACAAGCTCGGCGGCGAGAACGGTATCGGTCTTGCTGACCCCGTTGAGAACCGTCTTGGCGGCATGAAGTCAAGAGGCGTTTACGAGACTCCCGGCGGTGCTATCCTCTACCACGCTCACGAAGTTCTCGAAACTATCACTCTCGATAAGGAGACTGCACGTATCAAGCAGTACCTCGGAATCAAGTTCGCTGATATCGTTTACAACGGTCAGTGGTTCACTCCTCTCCGTGAAGCTCTGAGTGCTTTCGTTTCAAAGACTCAGGAGAGAGTTACAGGCGATGTAAAGCTCAAGCTCTACAAGGGCAATATCATCAACGCAGGCGTTACTTCACCGTACACTCTCTATGATGAGGAAGTTGCTACATTCGATGAGGACGAAGTTTACAACCAGGCAGATGCTGCCGGCTTCATCAACCTCTTCGGTCTCCCGATAAAGGTTAGGGCTCAGCTCGACAAGAAGAGAGAGAACAAGTGATCGTCACTGTTTGATAAATATATATGCACAGGCAGGGAGACTTTCCTGCCTGTTGTGATTTTTGGGTACGGAGGGAAATATGGATATCAGAAAGCTCGTTGCAGTTATGGCTGCTCTCACTATAGTCACAGGTATAACAGGCTGCGGAGGCAAGGGAAGTTCGTCTGAAAGTGCTTCTTCTGCTAAAGCTTCACAGCCGGAGACTTCCGCTGCGGAAGCGTCTGCTTCACAGGAGGAGACTTCTGCTGAAACTTCTTCTGAAAATACAGAAGATACAGACTACACGGAACTTTCAAGAAAGCTCTGTCAGGATATGATAGACGGCAACTACAAGTCCACGGCAGACCTGCTCTCGGAAACTGCGAAAAAGCAGCTCAATGAAGATGCTCTTTCACAGGTGTGGGAACAGATAAACACATCAGCCGGAAGCTTCGTTGAAATGGGCGAGACAGAGGAAGCTGTCCAGACATTCACAACGACTAATACGCTCCTCGTTTTCGAGAACATGAAAGTCATCTGCACCCTCGCTTTCAACGATAACGGCGAGATCGAAGGTATCCTTTTCCAGCCTGCCGAAAGTGAAGAGATAACCGCTCAGGAAACCGATGTATTTATAGAGAGAGAAGTCAAGATCGGTGAGTACGCTCTCGACGGCCTCCTGACTCTCCCGAAAAACGTCGAGAACCCTCCGCTCGTCATACTTGTGCAGGGTTCAGGTCAGCACAATATGAATGAGGGCATAGGCGAGCTTGCTACATTCAACCAGATATCCCACGGACTTGCCGAAAGAGGCATCGCCACCCTCAGATACAACAAGCGATTCTATCAGTTCCCCGACCTTGCCGAAAACGGTTTCAATATCGACGAGGAAGTCATCGATGACGCTGTGAATGCCGTTGACCTTGCTTCTGCACTCGTCGAAGACGGCGAAGTGAGCAGCATCTTCGTTTTAGGCCACAGTCTCGGCGGCTGCTGTGCCCCTGTCATCGCTAAGCGGAATCCGAAAGTACAGGGCATCATCTCATACGCCGGAACTCCCCGTGACCTCCTCGAAGTTGTGAAAGACCAGATCACAGCTCAGCTCGAAGATGCCGAAGATGATATGACAAAAACAGCTCTCAGCGATATCCTCAGCAATATCGATGCTATAAGGAACGGAAACAAGGACGTTTACGTCCTCGGCTCTGATTATTCCTACTGGGAGTCGCTCGATGCACTCAATATCGGAGAAACTGCAAAGAGCCTCGATATCCCGATGCTTTTCCTACAGGGAGATCAGGATATACAGGTATACCCCGACAAGGACTATCCCCTCTGGCAGGAATATCTTGCCGGAAAAGACAACTGCACGTTCAAGCTCTATGACGGCATAGGACATTTATTCTGCGGCGATGACGACGTTATCCAGTCCCGTGTCCTCGATGATACGGCTGATTTCGTCAAGAGCTGCGTACAGTGATATATTTCATTGAACTATCCGGGCGGTCAGTCCGCCCATATGTTAAATATAAGGAGCAGATTTATGGCAGATATGATGTGGGCAGGAAGATTCTCAAAGCAGGTAGATGCAGGTGTCAATGCTTTCAATTCTTCCATAGCCTTCGACGGACGTATGTACCGTCATGATATACAGGGCAGTATCGCCCATGCAACTATGCTCGGAGACTGCGGCATAATCTCAAAGGAAGACAGTCTCACGATAATCGAAGGTCTCAAAGGTATCCTCGCTGATATCGATTCGGGCAAGCTCGAACTCGATCCCAATGCCGAAGATATCCATATGTTCATCGAAGCCGAACTCACAAAGCGTCTCGGTGATGTCGGAAAGAGACTCCACACCTCACGTTCAAGGAACGATCAGGTAGCCGTTGATATCCGCCTTTACCTCCGTGATGAGATAAAGGAGATATACGCCCTCGTGAAGGAACTTGCCGTTACTCTCGTGAATATGGCGATACAGCACACAGAGACTATAATGCCCGGATATACCCACCTCCAGAGAGCACAGCCGATAACATTCGCTCATCACCTCATGGCTTATGTGTGGATGCTCATCCGTGACCTTGAACGCCTTGAAGATACTTCAAAGAGAATGAACTACTGCCCCCTCGGAAGCGGTGCTCTGGCAGGAACTACATACAAGACCAACAGAAAGCAGACTTCCGACCTCTTAGGCTTCACAGCTCCCATGCCGAACAGCCTTGACGGTGTGTCGGACAGAGATTTCTGTGTTGAGCTTGGCTGTGCATTGTCCCTTATCATGACTCACCTTTCAAGATTCTCGGAGGAGATCATCATGTGGTGTTCGTGGGAATTCAAATTCGTGGAGCTTGACGATGCCTTCGCAACAGGTTCATCTATAATGCCCCAGAAGAAGAACCCCGATGTTACAGAGCTTATCCGTGGAAAGACAGGCAGAGTGAACGGCGACCTCGTTACTCTCCTCTCGATGCTCAAAGGTCTCCCCCTCGCATACAACAAGGATATGCAGGAGGACAAGGAAGCTATCTTCGATGCAGTTGACAATGTAAAGCTCTGCGTCAAGACATTCATTCCCATGCTCTCAACTATGAGAGTCCTCAAGGACAATATGAGAAATGCCGCAGCAAAAGGCTTCATCAATGCTACCGACTGTGCAGATTATCTCGTGAAGAAAGGTATGCCTTTCCGTGACGCTTACAAGATAACAGGTACGCTCGTTGCTCAGTGCATCGAAAAAGGCGTTACGCTCGAAACCCTCCCCATTGCCGACTACAAGGCTATGACAGATCTCTTCAATCAGGACGTTTACGAAGCTATAAGCCTCGACACCTGCGTAAGAGAGAGAAAGTCAGAGGGCGGCCCGTCGCCTGATGCTGTAAAGGAACAGATCTCGCTCGCACAGAAGGCACTTAAACTCTGATACAGCCTATGAAGAAAAAGGATTTCTACTTTATACTCGGACTCACGCTCCTCATGGGCGTGCTATGGATAGCCGGCGAACTCGTCATGGGACTGTGGATAGCCGTTGTCCCCCGCACGCACCTCGTGTGGACGGTCGGCATAGTCGTGGTCACTCTTGCGATAAGCGTGTGGCACGCAATGCTCGAAGACGAATCCGACCTTGACGATCCCAAAAAGGCAAAGTACCATAAAAAAGTCAATAAGCGTAAAAGCAAAACCAAAAAGAAAAAGAAATGAGGAACTGCTATGTCAGTAAAAGTTTATATAGACGGTCAGGAGGGTACTACCGGCCTGAAGATCCTCGAAAGGTTCGAGAACAGGAACGATATCGAACTCCTCCGCATAAGTGAGGAAAAGAGAAAAGATCCCGCTGAACGTGCAAAGTTCATCAATATGTCGGATTATACTTTTCTCTGTCTCCCCGATGCCGCTTCGATAGAGGCTGTATCGTTCGTCGATAACGACCATGTCCGCATAATCGACGCTTCAACAGCTCACAGAACTAATCCTGCATGGGCATACGGCTTCCCGGAACTCTCACCGGCTCACAGGGAGAAGATAAGAACTTCAAACAGAGTCGCTGTTCCCGGCTGCTATGCGAGCGGATTCGCCTCGATAGTTTATCCCCTTGTGAACCACGGCATCATTCCGGCTGATTTCCCGGTATTCGCCTACGCTACATCAGGCTACAGCGGTGCAGGAAAAAAAGCTATCGCCGTATACGAGAGCGATGACAAGCCTTTCGAGTTCAACAGCCCCAGACAGTATGCTCTCTCTCAGCAGCATAAGCACCTCCCGGAGATGCAGGCTGTTTCAGGTCTTACATATAAGCCGATGTTCAATCCGATAGTATGCGACTACTACAGCGGAATGGTAGTGAGCGTTCCCGTACAGACAAGACTTCTCGGAAAAGCTGTCACAGCTAAGGAAGTCCACGAGATGTACTGCGAACACTACAAGGACGCAAAGCTCGTTGAAGTCATGCCGCTCATGTCTGCCGACGAACAGAAGGCATTCTTCCTTGCATCGAACACGCTCAGCGGTCAGAACAAGATGCAGGTATTCGTCTTCGGAAACGATGAACAGATGCTCCTCTGCTCACGTCTTGACAATCTCGGCAAGGGTGCGAGCGGTGCGGCAGTACAGTGCCTCAACATCATGATGGGCATTGAAGAGACTACAGGTCTCGTATGATAACTGATTTAAGATAATACTTGATAAGGAGGGCGATCTCATGGAAAAATCAACTTTAAAGGAAATGTACGGATATGACTACGTGGGTGCAGAGGATATCGAAGCTCCTCTCCAGTGCTGGTATAATGATGTTCTTGAAAAGACCGAGGACGAACTCACAGTCGGTGACATCGGACGTATGCTCCGCCAGCGGATATTCTCTAAAGTAGCTATCAGGCGTGCGATAGAGATACTCAGCAGCGATCCCTTCGCAGG
>CADBQF010000304.1 GCA_902796705.1 Ruminococcus flavefaciens | reverse complement strand
GTGAATTTGCAAGAGATAACAAGCAGCTCGGTACTTTCCGTCTCGACGGTATTGCTCCTGCTCCAAGAGGAATCCCTCAGATCGAAGTAACATTCGATATCGACCAGAACGGTATCGTTCACGTATCTGCAAAGGACCTCGGCACTGGCAAGGAGCAGAACATCTCTATCACAGCTTCCACAAATATGTCCAAGGACGATATCGACAAGGCTGTCAAGGAAGCTGAGCAGTACGCTGCTGAGGACAAGAAACGCCGTGAGCAGGTAGATACAAAGAACGAAGCTGAGAACCTTGTATTTAGCTGCGAGAAGGCTCTCAATGACTTCGGTGACAAGGTATCTGCTGACGAGAAATCCAATATCGAGTCAAAGTGTACAGCTCTCAAGTCAGCTATCGAAGCTAACAACTACGACGAGATCAAGAACCTCAAGGAAGACCTCCAGAAGGCATTCTACGACCTCTCCGCAAAGATCTACCAGCAGTCTAACCCCAACGGCGGTGCTGAGGGAATCGATCCTTCACAGTTCGCTAATATGGGCGGTGCTGCTCCGGAGTCTGACAACAACGGCGGAAACGATGACGGAGTTGTTGACGCTGACTTCACTGAAGTCTGATAAATGAAACTCAAAGATCTAATAAAATATGTCGTTCTTATCGGAAGCATAGGCCTTATCGCATGGCTCGGAGTGAGATGCTTCGGAAATTTCGCTGACGATAATGTGAGCTTCGACAACGGCAGAAGTGAGTATGAGCAGCAGGTCGATGACGCTGCTGAATGAAGATCTTAAAAATTCGTTAGGGCGGAATATCTTCCGCCCTAATGGTGTATTTATCCAATCCATAATTCTGAACGGAGAATAGATATGGCTGAAAAAAGAGATTACTATGAAGTCCTCGGTATCCAGAAGGGTGCTTCTGAGGACGAGATAAAAAAAGCTTTCCGTAAGAAAGCAAGAGAGAACCACCCCGACCTTCACCCGGACGATCCTTCATATGTAGAGAAGTTCCAGGAGATAAACGAGGCAAACGAGGTACTCTCCGATCCTGAAAAGAGAAAGAGATACGACCAGTTCGGCCACGCCGGTGTTGATCCGAGCTACGGCGGCGGCGGTGCAGATCCGTTCGGCGGCATGGGCGGCATGGGCGGCTTCGGAGATGTGAGCGACCTGTTCGAGAATATCTTCGGCGGATTCGGCTTCGGCGGCGGTTCAACACGTTCTTCTGCAAACGCACCGAGAAAGGGCAGTGATATACAGGAGAACATCACCATAAGCTTCATGGATGCCTGCAACGGCAAGAAGCAGGAGATAAAGATAAACCGCATGGGCGTATGCGATGCCTGCAAGGGTACGGGTGCTGACGGCGGCACGACTGCCGATATCTGCCCGGACTGTCAGGGACGTGGTTCCGTAAAGACGACTCAGCGTACACCTTTCGGTGCTATATCTTCAACAAAGCCCTGTCCTCACTGCGGAGGAAAGGGAAAGATCATCAAGAACCCGTGTTCAAAGTGCCACGGTGTCGGCAGAGTAAGAGTGCAGAAGACCGTTTCTATCGAAATACCGGCAGGTATCGATGACGGACAGGCTATCCGCCTCAGCGGACAGGGCGACAGCGGTATAAACGGAGGCCCGTCAGGAGATCTCCTCATCGGCATCACTGTAAAGTCTCACCCGCTGTTCAGACGTGAGGGCTACGACATACACTGCGATATCCCGGTTACTTATATGGAAGCCGTTCTCGGTGCGGAGATAACTGTCCCGACAATCGACGGCGATGTGAAGTACAATATAGCTGAGGGAACTCAGACAGGCACGGTATTCAGGCTCAAAGGCAAGGGCGTAAGAAAGATACACCGCACAGAGCGTGGAAATCAGTACGTAAAGATATTCGTCGAAGTCCCGAAGAACCTCACCAAAAAGCAGAAAGACCTCCTCAAAGAGTTCGAGGCTTCTCTCACAGACAAGAACTACGCAAAGAGACAGAGCTTCTTTGAGAAACTCAAGGCTAAGCTGGATCTTTGATAAAATAAAGCATCGATCAGGGATTTCCCATGATCGATGCTTTATTAATACGCTCAGATCACACTTAACATTTCCTATATGATAAAGGAGGCAGACTGATAATATGTTTGAACAGGATTATATCATGAGACAGATCAAGGAGATCACCGCTGTTATGGCTAAAGTATTGTTCCATGCAAAAGTTGAAGATTCCTTTGCTATGCTTCAGGAAGTCGAAAGGCAGAAAGTATTCGGACTTGTTGAAATGACAAGAAACGGCAGACTGAAAGACGCTGTTGAAGAAATAGACCGCCTTTCCGATAATAACACTAAAGAAAACCTGCTTCTCGGTCTGTCATTCTACGGACAGCTCAATGATATTCCCGAATATATCTTCAGTGAAAACGGATACAACTCCGCAAAACTCCGGAAAGACTTCAAAAAGTTCGTCAATAAATACGGCCTTTCACAAATGGCTGATCTGTATTTCGGTGATGATGAATGATCGCCGTCACAATATAAATAAATACCCCTGGCAGGACTCTCACGATAATTTATCGTGATGTCCCGTCAGGGG
>CADBQF010000303.1 GCA_902796705.1 Ruminococcus flavefaciens | reverse complement strand
CCCGTCAGGGGAAATTTCATGTTAAAAGTCTTTGGAAGGGGGTGTGGGGGAGAACCTTTCCTCAGAAAGGTTTCCCCCACAAAAGGTATATGTATCTACATAAGTACCAGCCGGATTATCCGTGTGTATTTTTGCATCAGAGGGGAAGAGTTTTTTCGTACAGGCAGACGGAGAATTTTCCGGAGGAGTGCATTTCTTTGTAAACGAGCATGAAGTCACGTTCTCCGCCGTAGACGCTTATATCCGGGAAAAATGCGTCGCCCTCGTATTCTTCTGTGAGCTGGGTGAGGTAGATCCTGTCGGTAAATTCAAGGCTCTGGCGATAGACTTCTTCTCCGCCGCAGATGAATACCTGTTTATCGCCTCCGTGAGATAAGTTGTATTCATCGGCAGCTTTAAAAGCAGATTCGAGTGACGGAACGGTGATAAGGTCATCTCCGCTGTAATCCTTAGTCTTTGAGAGGACGATATTATATCTTCCGGGAAGAGGCGAACCGATGCTCTCGAAAGTCTTTCTTCCCATAATGATGATATTTCCCGTGGTGAGCCTTTTGAAAAAAGCTCTGTCCTCCGGGAGATCCCACGGTATCTTTCCGCCTGCACCGATAACTCCGTTAGCTGACTGAGCAGCAATGATATTTATTATCATTTATTATCCAGCCTTTCAAGAAGTTCTTTTACAGTCGCACCTAAAAGCGGGTGGCGGTAATATGGAACTATCTCGTTCACCGGTGCAAGAACGAAGCGTCTGTTGTGCATATCACAATGAGGGATAGTAAGCTCCCTTGAATCCATTATAAGGTCATCATAGAAAATTATATCAAGATCGAGCGTCCTCGGCCCCCAGTGGATCTCACGCTTCCGTCCTGCTTCATTTTCTATCTTATGAAGAAGATCAAGAAGTCCGGACGGAGAAAGGAAAGTTCTGCAAATCAACGCACCGTTCAAAAAATCGTCCTGATCTGTATAACCGTAAGGCTTCGTTACTATAAGCTCTGATGCTCTCACATCTTTGATAAAGTCAGAACCTTTTATCTCATCGATCGCTTTATTTATGATCTCCCTGCTGTCGCCCATATTTGAACCGAGAGCTATCACTGCATCGTGCCAGCTTCTCCTTACTTTTACAGAGAGCGAGCTGAATTCAAGCTCTACAGGTGCTTCCGGCTTTCGTATCTCGACCTCAACGCCTTTGATAAGCGGAAATGCACGAAGGATACCGCCTGCGACAGCCTGTGCTGCTGCTTCGATAAGCTTGAAAGTATTTTCCGTCATTATCTTCGTGATAAGCTCGCAGACTTTTCCGTAATCCTCGGTGAGTTCAAGTTCGTCTGAAAGACCTGCTTTTTCCGTATCGATATCAAGAACTGCATTCACATAAAAATTCTGTCCGTTGACATTTTCATGTTCAAAGACTCCGTGATACGCATAAACATGAAGTCCGTCGATATGTATACTATCCATTTTTCCTCTCCTGTAAAACAGCCTTCGTCATTTTAACTGCACGAACATTTCCGGCAACGTCATGGACACGAAGGAAAGACACGCCCTTCATCACTCCTATCACCGACGTTGCGATCGTGCCTTCATAGCGTTCATCAGCCGGAAGGTCAAGCGTCAGTCCGATGACAGATTTTCTCGAAGTTCCAAGAAGCACCGGAAGCCCGAAGTGAGCTTTCAGTTCATCGAGCCTGTTTATCGCTTCAAGATTCTGCTCATAGGTCTTTGCAAAACCAACACCCGGATCGAGAATTATATTTTCCATGCTGATACCGGCACGGCGTGCGATACTGAGCGACTCATTAAGATCACAGCACATATCAGCAAAAAAATTGCTGTAGTCCGTTTCGACTCTATTGTGCATAAGGCAGTACGGAACGGCTTTTTCCGCAACAAGACGAGCCATTTCACCGCTGTCGATGCGAAGTCCCCATATATCATTTATAAGATCAGCACCGGCAGAAATACCGGCATCTGCGACCTGATACTTATATGTATCGAGAGACACGGGTATATCGAATCGTTCCTTGACGGCTTCAATGACCGGAGCTATGCGGCTGATCTCCTCCTCACAGCTTATACGAGTATATCCAGGACGAGTGGATTCTCCGCCTATATCAATGATATCAGCTCCCTCAGCTATCATCTGTTCAGTACGCATGAGGGCTTTGTCTATCGTGTTGAAATTACCTCCGTCAGAAAACGAATCAGGTGTAACGTTGAGTATCGCCATAATATAGCAATCATCTTTATTGAATACACGGTGACCAATTATCATAAATCATACCTCGATCTCAAGATTTTTCTTTTCATCAGGCCAGTTGCATATCTTCAGAGCCGGACAGCAGAAACAGTTCCTTGACTTTTTATCTGCCGTATAGAAAAGTTCCTCCAGAGAATCTCCCGTTCTGCTTTTTTTCCGGTGATGAAGAATGAGATTGATGATCTGTTCCTTTTTTTCGCTGCTGCACCCTGTCTGAGAAAGTATCTCATCTGCAAGAGAAGCACTCGCCGTATCATGCGGGATACCCCTGGTATATTCGTAAGTACGCCCGATATCATGCAGCAAAGCAGCCGAATAGATAATATCTTCATCTGCATCGATACCGGCGTTCCGGCAAAGAATAAGGCATATCCTCGCAACGCTCATGAAATGGTCGATATCATGACCGCAGAAGATCCTGTCCTTTTCAAGCTCCTGCAAATAAGAATATTCTATCTTGTATCTGTCGTTTTTTAAAATCCTGTTAGTGACGTCCAATCCCATTTTTACAACCTGAATCCTAATATTATTTCCAGTATATGGAATATATTGATTATACCATATACTCCCGATTAAGTCAATGAAAGACAGTGCAGATATTTACATTATCAATATAAAAATAAAAGATCCTTCCCGAAATCGGAAAGGATCTTAGTGGGCCATTAGGGACTCGAACCCCAGACCGTCCGGTTATGAGCCGGATGCTCTAACCAACTGAGCTAATGGCCCTTATAAGCAGAACGGAAGCTTTCGCTTCCGCTCCTTTTGTACCGGCACTGATTTAGTTTCCCGGGCCGTCGCCAGCCAAGTATCATCAACGTGAATGAGCTTAACTTCCGTG
Organism: Ruminococcus flavefaciens; assembly: GCA_902796705.1. GTDB lineage: Bacteria > Bacillota > Clostridia > Oscillospirales > Ruminococcaceae > Ruminococcus > Ruminococcus flavefaciens_W. Next base: position 10 of record CADBQF010000303.1, on the reverse strand, counting down.
TTCGGAATGG
>CADBQF010000302.1 GCA_902796705.1 Ruminococcus flavefaciens | reverse complement strand
TCAAGCACGGAAAAGAAACTTGAAAAGGTAAATGATCTCATCGATGACTACGACGAGTATCTCTCGACTCAGACAACTCCCGCTGATGAGGATTCCACAGGAACTACAACTACAACGACTACCACTACTACTACAACTACCACAGCCGATGCCACAGCTACGACCACAACGACAGATCCTCACGCAAATGAGCGTCTTGTACAGAAGTACACTATGACTACTACTTCTGCTGACGACTCACAGTCTGGCGATACGACGACTACTGAGCCTGTTGAGTCTGATTCTGTAAAGACTGAGAGAGAATACAAGGAGTTCGTATTCGGTGACCTCGGATTCGATACGGCTAAGGTCTATGAGTACGACGACAATACATTATATGTCATCATCAGGGCTGACCTGTATGAACGTATGACAGAAGATGACCTCTGGGACGAGAATTATATCGAAAATCTCCAGCTCCTCAGATATAATGAAGACTTCGTCGATTACCTCGACTCGCTCACGAAGAATCTCTCCGTAGAAAAAGTGAGTGCTTCATACAGAAGATACGCACCGTTCAAGCTCGACCTTTCGTCGCTTGAACCTAAGGAATCATAAGATACGAACAAAACAAGGCTGCACGCTGTGATGTGCAGCCTTTTCTTACCGGAGGAGGCTGCTATGATATACACCGATCTCACAAGAAAAGCAATGAAGCTGGCATATGAAGCACATCACGGTCAGTACGACAAGAGCGGTGTGCCTTATATATTCCACCCGTATCATCTCGCTGAACAAATGGACGATGAATATTCAGTATGTGCGGCACTTCTGCATGATGTCGCTGAAGATACGGATATCACTCTTGACGAGCTGGCAGAGCAGTTCCCGGCACCGGTGATAAATGCTCTCCGGCTGCTGACTCATGATGACAGCGAGGATTATTTCGACTATGTCCGGAAGATACGCAGCGATCCCATAGCTGTAAAGGTAAAGCTTGCCGACCTCGGACACAATTCCGACCAGAGCCGAATGGAAGGCTGTTCGTTCGTATCAGAGGAAAAGAAAGCCGCTCTCCGGAAGAAATACTCCAGAGCAAAGGCGATACTTCTCGGCAGAGAATAGTGTACTTGATATTTCTGCACATCTATGCTATAATGAATGCGTAAATAATAACCTGATGCTTATTTTTTTAGGAGGGGCATATTTTGGAATTCAAAGCTAACTGCGGCATATGGGGAACGATGTTCGGTGTTCCCTGCATAGTTGCCGATAATTTTCTGAAACTTGCGTCCGGACAGCAGATAAAAGTATTGCTGTATCTTCTGAGAAATTCCGGAAAAGACTGTACTGCCGAGGAAGTCGCTTCCGGGACGGGTTCAACTGTTCAGGAAGTGAACGAAGCCGTTGCTTTCTGGGAACAGGTGAATGTCTTCTCTGCGACTAATCCGGACAGGACTGCACAGGAGACAAGCGTGCCGGCGGCATTTCCGATGACAGCACCCGGAACGGCTGTCATTCACGCAGCAGAACAGCCCGAACCTACCGAAAAGCCTAAAAATATGAAACATCAGAAGCAGAACCTCACTCCCCAAGAAATATACAAGAGACTCGCTGATTCGCCTGATATCGCCGCTCTTAAAGATGCTGTCGAAAATCTGCTGGTAGGACTCAATCATACACGTTTAAATTCGCTCATATGGATGTATGATTACCTCGGACTGAAAACAGAAGTCATTTACACTCTCATTAAGTATTGCTATGATATCGGGAAAACTAATCAGGGTTACATAGACAGCATAGCTTCAAACTGGGCGGAAAATGATATCAACACCCTCAAAGATGCACAGGAAAAAGTCACGGAAATGCTCGCTTCCCACGATTTCTGCAAGCGTATCGCAAAGACATTCTGCATGACTCGCAATCTGACTTCAAATGAGCGTGAGATAGCTGATAAGTGGCAGTTAAACGGCTACAGCTTTGAGCTTATCGAATATGCCTATGAACTTACCGTCGAAAAGATCGAAAAGCCTTCGTTCAAGTACATAGACGCTATCCTCGAAAGGTGGAAGCAGGACGGTCTGACTACTGTTTCCGAAGTGAAAAACAACATTGCTTCATACAGGAAAAACAGAGCATCTGCCGGCAAAAAGGAAGATGATTTCAATGCTGATGAATACAGCGTTATCGTAAACAGATTCTGAGGTGATCTTTAATGAAGAATGAGATAATAGAAAAGGCTCAGGCTATAATGACGAGCCGCCGTATGAAAGCTATCAGCGAAAATGAAGCAAGGATCGCTGAGATCAATCAGAAACTCCCTCAGATCAAGGAGATCAACGATGCTATCTATAATTCAGGAAAACAGCTCATTGCTATGATAGCAGGAAATGATAAAGGCGATATCAAAGAGAAGATCGAAAAACTCAAACGTGATAATCTCGGAGCTCAGGCTATGGCTAAACGTATCCTCGTCAGCAACGGATATCCGGAAGATTATCTTGATACGCACTTCCATTGCAGCAAATGCAACGATACCGGATATATAAAAGACCGGTTCTGCGACTGCTTCAAGAAAGTCTGCGGAAAACTGGCATCTGATGAGCTTAATCATACTGCTGATCTGGAGCTTTCATCGTTTGATACATTCAGTCTCAGCTATTACGAAGGCGATGACTTTTATAACATGAAGCGTATATATGAGTTCCTGAAACAATATGCAGATACTTTTTATTCTCATTCTGAAAGTCTTCTTATGATAGGAAGATCGGGACTCGGCAAGACGCATCTTTCTCTTGCTATTGCAAATATAGTTCTCCAGAAGGGATACAGCGTCGTTTATGATTCTGCTATAAATATCCTCCGGAGTATAGAGAAAGAACATTTCAGCAGAGAACATTCCTCTGAAATGATAGATCTTGTAATGAACACAGAACTGCTCATACTCGATGACCTCGGTGCGGAATATGAGACTTCGTTCAATTCATCGATTATTTATAATATAATCAACACAAGACTCAATGCGAAACGTCCTGTGATAATCAATACGAACCTCAATATCGAGGGTATACGCCGCAGATACGAGGAACGTGTAGTCTCAAGGATAACTGCCTATAAATGCTTTGAATTCAGAGGCAAAGATGTCCGTTTACAGATATCAAACGAAAAAGCCGCTAAAAAAGGCTCTTTATAAGATATGCTTCAAGACAGACTGGAATAAAAACAAACCGGCTCCGTGATTCATTCGGAGCCGGTTTTTTGTATACTCAGGTATTCTTGTCTACTTCGTGGAACTTCTTGAGGTTGCCGATCTTCTCGTTACGCTCGTCGAGGACTTTTTCCACCTCTGACCATTCAAGTCCACGCTCTGCACAGAGTACCATAACGTGGTAGAGAAGGTCGTTTATCTCGTTTGCGAGTTCATTTGTATCGCCGTTCTTGGCAG
>CADBQF010000301.1 GCA_902796705.1 Ruminococcus flavefaciens | reverse complement strand
GCGTCCCGTCAGGGGAAATTTCATGTTAAAAGTCTTTGGAAGGGGGTGTGGGGGAGAACCTTTCCTCAGAAAGGTTTCCCCCACAAAAAGTACGTATCATCTGACAGGTAAAGACCTGTTATTATTTGTTGGGGTTGTAGTTGGCAGGTTTCTGGAGGGGCTGGGGGGATTCCTGCTGGGGCTGAGGCTGGACGGACTGCACTCCGGAGGCGGCGAAAGCTGTATTGATCCTTGTTTTTACGGCTTTGATATTCTGGAGGTTCTTAGCGTAATAATTTTCCGTATCGCTGAGCATTCTCGTCACTGAAACGGCTGCATTCTGCTGGAGGTTGCGTGAAGCGGTCTGAGCCTTAGTGAGCATATCGATAGCCTTTTTCTTAGCCTCATTGACGATAGCCTCACGGGAGACTATCTGGGCGGCACGGTCTTCAGCCTTGCGGATAATAGCCTCTGCATTGAGTTTAGCCTCATTGAGTATACGCTGGCAGTCGAACTCTATCTTCTTAGCCTCTTTCATCTCGTGGGGCATATTGAGGCGGACATCGTTGATAAGCTCTCTCATACGTTCGCCGTCGATTATTTTTTTATGCTGAGCAAAAGGCACAGATGAAGCCTTGTCCAGCAGTTCGTCCATCTCATCAAGGATCTCATCAATACTCATAGTAATTACCTCTCTTTAATAAGTCGTTGTTTAATATCATCAAGTATGCTCTCCGGGACGAAGTGGCTTATATCGCCTCCGAAATAAGCGATCTGTTTTACGACGCTCGAACTGAGATACATATTCTCCGCAGCGGTGGTAAGGAAGACAGTTTCCGCACCGGCGTAGAGTTTTTTATTGGCGAGTGCCATCTGGAATTCGTACTCGAAATCGCTCACGGCACGCAGTCCCTTGACAATGGCTATAGCACCGACATTGCGGACATAGTCAGCGAGGAGACCGTCGAGAATATCTATAACGACGTTATCGAGGTCATGGGTGACTGATTCTATCATGAGCATTCTTTCGGTAGCGGTGAAACTTGGCTGACTTTTTCCGGCATTTCGTGATATAAGGACGATGACCTTATCGAACAGCTTAGAGGCTCTTGTGATTATATCGAGATGTCCGAGTGTTATCGGATCGAAACTGCCGGGGCAGACTGCAATTCTTCTCATTCTTCTGCCTCCTCCGTATCCGGTCTGTCAAGTATCGAGACCTTGATCTTTCCGTAGTGATAAGTTTTGCGAAGCGTGAGTCCCTCCGGCACAGCAGGTTCATCTGCCTCTGCCTCGTACTCACAGATTATAGTACCGCCGTCCCTGAGCTTAGCGGCAGCGAACGGAAGCACGTTATCGATATGGCTGTGTCTGTAGGGCGGATCGAGTATGATAATATCGAACTGTGAGCGTGTATGTTTTATATAGTCATAGCTGTCACGGCTGACTACTTCTGACTGACGCACAAAGCCGGTATTCCGGAGATTCTCATTTATACAGCGAACAGCACGCTGTGAGCTGTCCACAAATACAGCACGTTCCGCACCTCTGCTGAGTGCTTCGATGCCGAGCTGACCGCTTCCGGCGAAAAGATCGAGGACTGCCGCACCCTCCAGCTCGAACTGGACTGCGGAAAATACTGCCTCTTTGACCTTGTCAGTAGTAGGTCTGACATCAAGTCCTTCCGGAGCAGATAAGCGTCTGCCTCTTGCTGAACCTGTAATAACTCTCATGAAAAAAACTCCCTGTATCACCGGCAGCAAGGGAATATCCCGACAGCCGGAGAAATATTAATAGTATTATTATTATACCTTATTTCCGAAAGCTTGTCTACATTTTTCGGACAGATATGTAAAATCACACAAAAATCATATCTCCGCATTGTATATTTTGACCACTCTGTAGGGGCTGACTTTGGCAGTCCGTGTATGCTTTTACGCATAATTGGCGTGATATGGACTGTAGGAGCGGCGGAACGCCGCCCCTACATTTCAAATATATCCCGGCATGGACACTGCAATTATGGATTTGAAGCATATTCTGCTTGAGTGTCAGTAAGTCCAGACCGGCCGTAAAGCGTAGCTTCGCCGCTTTACTACCTTGTTAGGGGACTCTGTCCCCTCGTTCACCCCTGCAAAAGGGACATTGTCCCTCTTGACTCCCGTTATTGACGGCTTCGCCGTTTTTGTTCTTTTTCTTCTTTCTTTTCTTTTTGTAAAAAACTCTTGATTTCAACTGACGATTCGTGTTATAATAAAGAAGTAAAATGTTTTTTCAAAGGAGGCATATATATATGGATTTCACAGGCGAAAAATGCGTCTCCTGCGGTCAGGTATTCACCGAAGATGATGATATAGTTGTGTGTCCCGAATGCGGCTCTCCGCATCACAGGATATGCTATATGAAAGAAAATAAATGTGCTAACTCCCTCCTCCATGCTGAGGGTGTGAAATGGGAGAGCGACAAGCAGAAAACCTCCCACGGCCATGACGAGAATGCTCTCGTTATCTGCCCGGTCTGCCACTTTCCGAACCGCAATGCCAATGATAAATGTACACGCTGCGGTGCTGATCTTGATTCAGACAAGACTATCCAGATAAGTCCCGAAGATCTCGAAGTCCGTCCCGAACCTGATACGTATGACGAAGATGACGACAGCGAGTTCGGTACAGCACGCCGCTATCTCGGTTTCGATCCCAATGAGGACATGGGCGGTGCGACTCTCCGTGAACTCTCGCAGTTCATCGGAACGAATACGATATATTATATCCCGATATTCAAGCGAATGAAAGATGTCGGCTCGAAGATATCGTTCAATCTCTCCTGCCTGATATTCCCGTCGTTCTATTTTGCGAACAGAAGAATGTGGCTGTGGGCGTTGATAACGACATTCGTGAGCATTGCACTCAATATCCCGTCGGTCGTGATATATATGGCAGACGACGGATTCCTCACAAAGCATATAGCCGATATGGTGTATAATAATATGAATTATATCGAAACACTTGCGGAAGTATGCGGAACATTCGACTGGATATGCCACATAATCCTGTGTCTGTTCGGAAACTGGCTGTATTTCCGGCATTCTCTGAGATCAGTCCGGAAGATAAAAGCGAGCAGCCACGACGGAGTGTTCGATCCGGAGCTTGCCTTTTCAATGGGCGGTGTAAGACCTTTCAATATAATACTGATAACGATAATCACCTGCACTATAGCAATGGGTTCATTATACGGTATCGTACTCCTGCTCAATGCAATAATGCTGATGAGCTGATACAGCGGCGATCCCAACTGCTGACAAATACAATGCCCCGAAGCACGCTTCGGGGCAAAATTTCTATCTGAGTATCCGTCTTATGTCAGGACGGCGGAACGCCGCCGCAAATCGAACAGCCGTTCTGTTTTTATTAAAAATTAAATATATTTCAATAGCTATTGACATTTTGAAACAGATGTTCTATAATAATATTTACAAGGAATAGAACATTTGTTCATATGCTGCCTTTTTCTTCTCCCTAAGATAAGGAGGTAATCATGAAAGATCTTATCAATAGCTACGAATATAGCTGCACTCTCGTCCGTAAACGCATCAGCGAACTCAATATCCAGTACGATGCTCTCATGAAAGCCGGCAGACAGAGCGATATTATCGAGCTCGACCTTGAAAGAAGGCTTCGGCTGCTCCATACTGAACTTTTCCAGATGAAAGAGATCATCGCTCACCTTACTGCCTGTGCAAGGAGGATCGATCAGCGTGTCAAGACGTAAATCCTATTCTGATAATACCGCCGGCGAGGCTGACAGAAATATACGTGCCATTCTCGGCAATGACTCTGAGGAATACTATGTCTCCCGGATAAGGCATCTGCTCATGAATGTCATAGACAATGAACTTACCGAAAAACAGCGTAATATCGTCATGCTCTACTATTTCAAGGACATGGATACAGTCCGTATATCCCGGATATACGGCGTTACTCCGCAGGCTGTGTCCGCCGTCCTTTCAAGGGCAAGGCTGAAATTGCAGTCTTTTATAAAATATATTCTCTGACAGGAGGACAACATGGATACACCTATATATGATTTCCTTAAAAATTACAGGAACTCCGATACTCTCCGCTGCCATATGCCCGGTCATAAGGGGATATCTCCGGCTGACGGGCTTGATGAGATGTTCTCTCTCGATATCACGGAGATAACCGGTGCGGACAGCCTTTTTGAAGCTGACGGCATAATCGCACAGAGCGAGAAGAATATGTCCCGGCTCTACGGCACGGAGGAGACTGTCTATTCAGCCGGCGGCTCTACGCTCTGCATACAGGCTATGCTCGCTCTCATGAAGGAGGAAAAGCGTACAGTCTTCGCTGTGAGGAACGTCCACCGGGCATTCCTCAATGCCGCCGCTCTGCTCGGTATCGGCATCGAATGGATAATGCCGGAATACACCGACGGCATACTCTCCGGAAAAGTCTCTGCGGAGGCTGTCGATGAAATGCTCGGAAAATGTGATTCTCCCTCATGCGTATACGTCACATCTCCCGACTATACCGGAAGACTTGCCGATATACCGGCTCTTGCGGCTGTCTGCCGGAAACACTCCGCACGGCTGCTCGTCGATAACGCACACGGAGCTCATCTCCATTTCTTTGAGGAGAGCCTTCACCCGATACATCTCGGAGCTGATATGTGCTGTGATTCGGCACACAAGATGCTCCCTGCCCTCACCGGAGCGGCTATGCTCCATACATCTTCCCCGGAATACAGGGGCAGACTCAAACAGGCAATGAGTATGTTCGCTTCGACAAGTCCCTCGTATCTGATAATGCTCAGCCTCGACCTCTGCACGAAATATATAGCCGAAGATATCCGCCGTGACACAGCAGAGAATATCTTCCGCCTTGACCGGCTGAGAGAACATTTCTCCGGGCGGATAGTCTTCGCAGACAGCGAGCCTTTCCACATAACAGTCAGAGCCGACAGGAGCGGCTTCTCCGGAAAGAGCTTCGCCGCCGCCCTCCGAAGATACGGTGCGGAATACGAATACGCCGACGACAGCACCGTTATCCTGCTCATGTCGCCGTCCTGCCGCAGCAGTCACTTCTCACGGCTGGTGTGGACAATGGACAAGGCTCTCGGAGATATGGAGCTGCACGCTCCCGTCATTGACAGCATCTCCCTTGAACTCCCGGAGAGGGCGATGTCCGTGCGAGATGCTTTCTTCTCGCCGTCTGAGGAGATACCGGTCTCGCAGGCAGAGGGGCGGATATGTGCTTCCGTGAAAGTTCCCTGCCCTCCGGCTGTTCCTATAGCTGCCAGCGGTGAGATAATAAACAGGCAGTGTATAAATATTTTCAAAAGGTATGGCATTTCTTCCGTACTTGTGGTAAAATAACTATACAGGTGATAATATGAAGAAAATTTATGGCAACGAGTATCTGCTCGGAACGCTCTCAAATATGATAAATACCGGACGTACCGCTCATACTGTCCTGTTCTACGGAGAAAAGGGCAGCGGCAGAAAACTCATGGCTGGATATTACACCCAGCTCCTTCTGTGCGAATCGCCCGAAAACGGCAGACCATGCGGAAAATGCCGCTCCTGCCGCAATGCCGAGGAAGGCATACACCCGGATATAATCTATGCCCGTACTTCCGGAAAACTCGGCGGATATTCCGTCACGGAGGCAAAGAATATCTGCAGCGACGCTTTCATCAAGCCGAACAACGCTTCCGGCAGGAAGATATATATATTCCGTGACTGCGTGAACATGGACGCACGTACACAGAACACTCTGCTCAAAATAATAGAAGAACCGCCGGAATATGCCTATTTCATATTCACCGCCGGCTCGAAGAACGACTTCCTACCGACGATAATATCACGCTGCGTCTGCTTCGGCGTGTCGGTATGCACCGAGGAAGAAGCCCGTGATGCACTCCTCTCCTCCGGATACAGCCAGTCAGAAACCGACAGTGCTGTCTCGTGCTTTCACGGGAACATCGGTATGTGCCTGAGCTATGTTTCCGATGAGAACCTCCGGCGGCTCGTGGATTTGACAAAATCGCTCTCTGATAGTATAATAAGAAAAGATGAATATATGCTCAATGCGGCTGTCTATTCCGCCGGCAGGGAAAGGGACGACCTCCGGCTCGTACTCTCCATGCTCGACAAGCTCATACGTGACGCTGCTGTCCTCTCAAAGGACAGTAAAGCAAAGACTATCGGCGTATTCCGTGAGGGTGCAGAGCGGCTGTCGGAAATGCTCACTTCCGGACAGGCTTTGCAGATGCACCGCAGCATCGAACGTGCATGGCACGCTGTCGAATGCAATATCGGTATGCCCCTCGCTATGGCTGCTATGTGTGCGGAGCTGACAGAGATCGCTGAAAGATAAATGATAGGAGTATTCTATGAAAGAGATCGTTGGTATCCGATTCAAGAAAGTCGGAAAGATATATTACTTCTCCCCCGGCTATATAAATGCAAAAGTGGGAGATATCGCAATCGTTGAGACTGTGAGAGGCATCGAGAGCGGCGAAGTCGTTATCCCGAACAGAGAGATAGACGACAGTGCTATAGCTTCTCCGCTCAAACCGATAATAAGGCTCGCTGACAGCGGCGACCTCAAAACTATCGAACGCAACAAGCTCCGTGAACAGGAAGCATTCAAGGTGTGCGAGGAAAAGATCGCCATGCGTAAGCTCAAAATGAACCTCGTTGACGTTGAGTGTACTTTTGACAACAATAAGCTCCTGTTCTACTTCACGGCAGAGAACCGTGTTGACTTCCGTGAACTCGTAAAAGACCTCGCTGCCGTTTTCAGGACTCGTATAGAACTCCGTCAGATAGGCGTGCGTGACGAGGCAAAGATACTCGGCGGTCTCGGCATCTGCGGAAGAGAATTCTGCTGCAAGGCACATATGGGCGATTTCCAGCCGGTATCTATAAAAATGGCAAAAGAACAGGGACTCTCGCTCAATCCGACAAAGATATCAGGCACCTGCGGAAGACTCATGTGCTGTCTCAAAAACGAACAGAACGTCTATGAGGAACTCCTCAAAATAACGCCGAAAATGGGTGCTATCGTCGTTACTCCCGACGGAGACAAGGGCAAGGTAGAGGACGTGAACCTCATCACCGGAAAGCTCCGTGTAAAGACAGAAAAATCCGAAGTCCCCGTAACGCTCGACAGGAGCGAGGTAAAACTCCTCAAAGACGCTGAGATAAGAGTCAACCGTGACGAGCTGAAAGCTCTGAAAAACCTTGAGGATAAATAATGGAAAAAATCAATTACGGCAAGCTCCTTGACGAAACGCTCGCAAAACTGCGTGAAACAGGCGAGCGGCCGTCGCTGCTGCTCCATGCCTGCTGTGCCCCGTGCAGCAGCCATACGCTCACGGTGCTTGACAGTTTTTTCGATATAACGCTGTATTTCTGCAATCCGAACATCGCTCCGGAGTCGGAATTCGACTTCCGGCTGAAGGAGCTGAAAAGACTCGTCAGCGAAATGGGACTCGGCATAGATATCATCGAGGAAGAATACGATCCTGCCCCTTTCTATGAGCTTGCGAAAGGTCTGGAAGACCTCCCGGAGCGTGGCGAACGGTGCAGGAAGTGCATAGGCTTCCGGCTCGGTATGGCTGGAGAGAAAGCCGCTGAGCTTGGGTGTGACTATTTCACGACTACGCTCACTATAAGTCCGCATAAGGATTGTACGTTCATCAATCAGAAGGGTGCGGAGATATCGGAGATATGCGGTGTTCCGTATCTTTTTTCCGATTTTAAGAAGCATGACGGGTATAAGCATTCGATAGAATTGTCGAAGCAGTACAGTTTGTACAGGCAGGATTATTGCGGGTGTGTATACAGTAAAGCAAACAGAGAAAAAGAAACAAGCTGAGCCAGCTTGACCGCTTAGTCCGTTGATAGTCTTTACAGACGGGTAGTCTTCCTTCGCTCAGTCCTTAGTAATAGGTGAACGAGGGGACGGAGTCCCCTAAGAACGTAGCAAAGCCAGCGAAGCGAGCTTTGTGACCAAAACGGGCGGCATTCCCTACAGATCAACTTCACTCAGGAGATACATATGGCTAAAGAACTTAAAACCAACGCTATGCGTTTTCTCGAAAAAAATAAAATAGACTATACCGTCCAGACCTATCAGTGCGATGAGTTCATCGACGGTATCCATACAGCCGAAAAACTCGGTCAGCCGCTCGATGAGACTTTCAAAACTCTCGTCGCACAAGGCAAGTCGGGAGAGTATTTCTGCTTCCTCCTGCCGGTCGCTATGGAGCTTGACCTCAAAAAAGCCGCTAAGTGCGTCGGTGAAAAATCAGTCGAACTCCTCCACGTCAAAGACATCACCAAAGTCACCGGCTACGTCCGTGGCGGCTGTACTCCGATCGGCATGAAGAAACAGTTCAGAACTGCCGTACACTGCTCCGCTGAATCGCTCCCGCTGTTCTATATAAGCGGCGGCCGCATCGGTACGCAGATACGCCTTTCACCAAAGGAACTCGTCGAGACTATCAACGGCATCTTTGCCGATATCGTACTTTGAATCCAAAGGAGGCAACGATATGAAGATCACACGTAAAATCATCGCAGGCATATGCGTCTTCTCGCTCGC
>CADBQF010000300.1 GCA_902796705.1 Ruminococcus flavefaciens | reverse complement strand
TCCAACAACAAGCAGGATATGATATTCAAGCTCATATCGAAGAATTTCCGCTACGACAGCGACGGTACGCCCATGTACGGAACGAACGTCTTCCTCGTCGGTGATGTCAAGCAGTCGATATACGGATTCAGGCTCGCCAATCCGCAGAACTTCATAACGACGCTCCGCCATTCGGAGATCTATTCAAAAGAAAGCTCTGCCCCGAACAAGTCCATTTTCCTCAACCAGAATTTCAGAAGCTCGCCGGAAGTCATCGGCTTCGTCAACTTTATCTTCAAAAATATCATGAGCGAGAACTGCGGCGATATCAGCTACGACGAAAACGAGATGCTCTACTTCGGTGCTTCACAGTACGCCGGAAGCGATGCAGGCAGGCTCACTTCCATAACCATACTCGACAAGGATTCGTCATCAGTTCAGCATACTGTATCTCTCATAGAAAAAATGCTCCGCACCGGTGCGGAAGTTGTCCAGAACGACGGCACGAAGCGGAAATGCCGCCCGTCCGATTTCTGTATACTCCTCAGAGGGAACAAGAATATCAACAAATACTCCGAGATGCTCGAAAATCTCGGCATACCGGCTAAGGGAAAGGAAGAATCAGGCTACCTCCGCTCCCGTGAGATATCCATACTCCTCGACCTGCTAAGGATAATCAATAATCCCCTGCTCGATATCCCGATGACCGCCGTTATGACTTCGCCTATGTATATGTTCGATATTCGTGAGATTGCGGCGATACGCTCGCTCGACAGGGAAAAAGACCTTTTCAGCCTGCTGAAAGGACTTGTCAGCGGAGAATATCCCGATACAGCAGATGAAACGCTCATAGCAAGATGCCGTGAGTTCCTCGATTCGCTCGACAGGTTCAGGCTCGCTTCCGTCACGATGACGCTGGGCGAACTCATAGCTTCGATATACGACACGACTGACTTTATCTCCGTGATGCAGCTCTCAAGCGGCGGCGAAAAGAAACGTGCCAATCTCAGGGCGTTGGTAATGCTCGCTCAGGGACACGAAAGCTCCGTTGCGTATGAGGGGTCGGGCGGACTCGGAAGCTTCCTGCGTCACATCGACCGTGTCCTCGAAAACGGCGACTACGAACAGCAGAGGTCTTCTGCCGCCGCCGGCGACTATGTTTCGGTAATGACGATGCACAAATCAAAAGGGCTTGAATTCCCGTTCGTCTTTCTGCCGGATATGAACGACACTTTCAAGAAAGACAGCGATCCGGTAATGTGTTCCGATGACGGCAGGATAGGCTTCACGCTGTACGATCCTAAGCTCGTCAGAAAATACAATACTTTCCAGCAGAGGTCGCTCTGCTCCGAAAAGGCTATGGCTTCAAGGAGCGAGGAGATGAGGCTCCTCTACGTCGCAATGACGAGAGCTAAGCAGAAACTCTTCATCGACCTCCGCCTTACCGACAAATACAAAAAATCTCTCTGCGAAAAGATAAATGACTGCATTATCAGCGGAAGCGATATCTCTTCCATGACCGAAAATGCCTCCTGCTTTGCCGACTGGATATGGGCGTGCCTTATGAAGCACTCCGCTATGGAGGAGATAGCCGAAAAACTCAGCCTTGCTTCTCCGGAATTCGGTCTGCCTGTCCCCTCGTGTGAAGCCGAACTCTTCAAATGGGATATAGTCAGCGAAAAAACAGAGACAGAAGAGGCTGAGATTTCCGCCGACGAACCTGCTGCTCCCGATGAGGAGATATGCCGGAAACTGCGTGAGATGATATCTTTCAGCTACGACAAGACGCTCTCCGAGATGCCGGCAAAGCTCAGTGTTACGCAGATAACAAAAAAACTCGGCAGCGGAAAGGAAAACTTTGACCTGCATCTCCGCCGTCCGAGATTTGCTGCCGGTCAGGAGAAACTCACCGGTGCTGAACGTGGTACGGCGATACATACTTTCTTCCAGTACTGCGACTTCGACGAGGCTGCCGATTCTCCCGTTGACGAGATACAGAGAGTCTGCGACCACGGATTCATCTCCCAGCCGGAAGCCGATTCCATAAGCGTCACGAATACAGCCGCTTTCTTTGCAAGCGATCTCTACAAGAGGATAAAAGCTTCTCCGGAAGTGTGGCGTGAGAAGAAATTCACCGCCGCCGTCGCTCAGCTCGATGTCACGGGAGAACTCGCTGAAAAGCTGAAAAAGTCAAACGGTATGATAAAGGGCATCATCGACCTTATGTTCAGCGAAGATGACGGAGAGATCGTCATCGTGGACTATAAATCGGACAGAGGTGCTTCCGAAGCCGCTCTCAGGCAGAGATATACAGCACAGCTCACGCTCTACCGCTCGGCTGTGGAGCTGACTATGGGCAGGAAAGTCAAAGAGGGACTGCTGTATTCATTTGAGCTGAAAAAGACAATAAAAATATTCTGAAATAATATGCCCGGTACTCATAAAGAAGTTTATGTCTATTATTGAGGGAAACCCTTTTGAAAAAGGGTTCTCCCTCAAACTCCCTTCCTAAAACT
>CADBQF010000299.1 GCA_902796705.1 Ruminococcus flavefaciens | reverse complement strand
TCCGAAAGCCGTCCGATCACATCTGATCTTTTATAAAAAAGCTGTCTCCGGGATTTTGCGTAAAATATTTAATAGCATTTTCAAAAAACAAATGATTTCCAATGCAGGGGCGACAGAACGCCTCCCCTGCAAAGTCAAATCTCCCAGCCAAAAAATAAAGGCTGTCGCAGGACAGCCTTTATATATAATATGTATTACTTTTCGAGAACCATGCCTGATGTGGGCGATGCTGTTCCGCCGCCGCCGAGCTGTGCAAGGAAACGGTAGAATTCCTGCTTGTCGAGGCACTTGTCGAGAGCGTCTACTTCGTTGATAACGTTGCCCTTTACAAGACGTGCAAGCTCCATATCGAGCGAGAGCATTCCCTGCTGCTTACCTGTCTGGATAGCCGACTGGATAAGGTGGATCTTGTTATCACGTATCATAGCCGAGATAGCGTCTGTTACGTTGAGGATCTCCATGCAGGCGATACGTCCTGTGCCGTCCTTCTTCGGGATAAGTGTCTGTGAGATTACGGCTACAAGGTTGTTTGCGAGCTGTGTTCTGATCTGGTTCTGCTGATGCTCCGGATAAACGTCGATGATACGGTTGATAGTATCAGACGCACTCGTTGTATGAAGTGTTGACATAACAAGGTGTCCGGTCTCGGCAGCGGTTACGGCAGCCTGTATCGTCTCAAAGTCACGCATCTCTCCTACGAGGATTACATCGGGGTCCTCACGGAGGGCAGCTCTGAGGGCGAGGGCGAAGCTCGGAACGTCGTCGCCGATCTCTCTCTGGTTTATCATGCAGCGTTTATGCTCGTGAACGTACTCGATAGGATCCTCTACTGTGATGATATGGGCACTTCTGTTGAGGTTTACGAAGTCGATCATACCTGCAAGTGTTGTTGACTTACCCGAACCTGTAGGGCCTGTTACGAGAACGAGTCCACGGGGACGCATTGCGAAGTCAGCAAGTATCGGAGGAAGTGAAAGGTCTTCAAGTGTCGGTATATCGTTACGGAGAAGACGGATTGCTATAGCTGTGTTTCCTCTCTGGAAGTATACGTTTACACGGTGACGGTAGCCGCTTCTTGTCATGAACGAGAAGTCGGTATCTTTATGTGCAGCAATGCTTCTTGCCTGCTGCTCGTTTGTCATCTGGTTGACGATGTTGAGTATCTCTTCCTCGTCCATTTCCGGATACTGAGAACGCATCGTTCTGAGAGTACCGTTGAGTCGTACAACAGGAGCGATATTTGCTGTAAAATGCAAGTCGGAGCATCCGAGAAGTCGTACTTCATCAAGGATCCTGTTAATTTCAATTGCCATTTGTATGTCCTCCTATTATATATATTATACAGTAAATGTCGTTCTTACAAGCTCGTCGATAGATGTCTGACCTGCCTGAACGAGTTCGGAAGCGTTGTCACGAAGGAGCTTTGTGCCGTTGTTCTTTGCAGCTTCCTCGATCTCCTCCTTGCTTCCGCCGGAAGCGATGATCGACGATACCTTTGCTGTACAATGAATGATCTCATGGATAGCGGTTCTTCCTCTGTAGCCTGTGTTGTTGCACATCGGGCAGCCGCAGGGATCGTATATAGTGATAGAGTGATCTATCCTCATAAGGTCATTTTCTTCAGGAGTGGACATTCTCGGCTTCTTGCACTCAGGGCAGAGCACCTTGATGAGTCGCTGAGCGATAACGCCGATGAGTGATGTAGCAACCATGTATGCAGCAACGCCCATATCGATAAGACGTACAACTGTGGAAGCAGCATCGTTTGTATGAAGTGTGGAAAGAACAAGGTGTCCGGTGATAGCGGCACGGATACCGATATCGGCAGTCTCCGCATCACGCATCTCTCCGACCATGACAACGTCAGGGTCCTGACGAAGGATAGATCTGAGGGCAGCGGCGAATGTCATACCTGCCTTTGTGTTTACCTGACACTGATTGATTCCGTCGATATCTTTTTCGACAGGGTCCTCAACTGTAACGACGTTTACGTTCGGCTTTGCGATCTCACCGAGGGCGGCGTAAAGGGTAGTTGTTTTACCTGAACCGGTAGGGCCGGTTACGAGGATAACGCCGTGAGGAACACGAAGCATCGACTCGAAAAGCTGATAGTTATAGTCTGACATACCAAGGTCTGTGATCTTACGAAGTGCGATCTGACCTGTTGAAAGGATTCGGATAACGATCTTCTCACCGTGTACCATAGGAAGTGAGGATACACGGACATCGAGGGTAGTTCCGTCAACGACCTGTGTGAAACGGCCGTCCTGCGGGACTCTCTTCTCAGCGATGTTCATTCCGCTGATGAGCTTGAGACGTGTTGTCAAGGCACTGTGTACAGCACTCGAAATATTCATAAGTTCTACAAGGTCGCCGTTTACACGGATACGGATCCTTGTGTAAGCCTTGAAAGGCTCGATGTGGATATCGGTAGCGTCTGCTCTGTACGAGTTCTCGATGATAGTCGTAGCGAGCTTAACGATAGGAGCAGATTCTACTCTGTCCTTGGACTCTTCGTCCTCCATAGGGCCGCCGAGATCGTTGTTCATTGCAGCAATGGAGTCAACCACGCTGTCAACGTTCTGCATCGAGTAGTTGCGTCCGATAGCCTTGTTGATAGCTGTTGTCGTTGCGAGTACCGGCACTGTATCCATACCTGTAGATACCTTGATATCTTCGAGTACGATGAAGTTTACCGGATCGTTAGTAGCAACTGTGAGTCGCTTTCCCTGGATATTGATAGCGATTACAGTGTGCTTTCTTGCGAGAGCCTCCGGTACTTTCTGTACCGCCTCAGCATTGATCTCGATGTTGTCGAGGTCAACGTACTGTACTCTCAGTTTTCCTGCCAGAGCCTTTGTGAAATTGACTTCTGACATGATGCCCAGCTCAACGATAAGCTCTCCGAACTTCTTTGCACCGTTTGATTCCTTCTGTGCTTCAAGAACCTTCTGGAGCTGCTCATCGGTGATCAGTCCCTGGCTGACTAAGTAGTCACCAATTCTCTCGTTTCTCATAAAAAACCTCCGCTCTTTATTTTACAAGTCTGGATTTTGGTTATGTGATATCACCGTTCGCAAGTAATATCACCACGCACCTCACATCCCAAACTTTAAAATTTTACTTGAAATTTCCTGAATATATGATATAATATGATTATATCACAAATCTATTTAAAAGGAGGGTAAACCAATGGGAGAATTTGAAAATATGCTGCACGATGAATTCACCGAGCCGGTATTCTGCATCATGGTCTACGCCATCGTCTTTTTATTCGGCATTGCTATAGGAAGCTTTCTCAATGTTGTGATACTGAGGCTTCCGAAAGGTGAATCGCTTATCAAGCGATCCTCTCACTGTATGACCTGCGGTGCGAAGATAAGGGCGTGCGATCTGATCCCTGTTTTCAGTTGGCTTGCTTTAAGAGGCAAATGCCATAGCTGCGGAGAAAAGATCTCACCGAGATATCCTATCGTCGAGAGCCTTAATGGTCTTCTGTTCATACTTACGTTCTATGTACTGGACGTAAATGCTGGAGCCATAATAACCTGCGTTCTCATGTCGCTTCTTGTCTGTGTCGCTTTCATGGACTGGGACACAATGGAGATCGATGAAAGACTTCTTCTCATCATCGCACTTCTCGCAGTCCCGTCTGCACTTTTCACAGAGCAGTCGTCCATACAGGATCGCATCATAGGTTCACTTATAATCAGTGTTCCGTTCTTCATCATCGGAGAGGTAAGCAGAGTCTTCATAAAGAAGAAATTCGGTGAAGACTTCCGTGCTATCGAACTCGGAGACACGCTCCTGATGATAGCCGGCGGAGTTCTGCTCGGAACAAAGGCTATTATCGTTGCAGCATTGATCGGTATCGTTCTTGCAGCGGTCGGCGGACTTGCCAGAAAGATGATAACGGGCGAATCGAAATTTGCATTCGGGCCGTTCCTCTCGATCGGCATCGCAGTCGGATCGCTCTGGGGAAACGATATTGCTCAGTGGTATCTTAAACTGCTCACCGCACCGGTACAGCAGTAAAATAATTACAGGCAGCAGCTTTGAACTGCTGCCTGTTTTTTTATGCTCACTTATTGATAGTGGGTAAAGTATAGATTATATAGATGTTGTTTCCGCCCATTGAATTGTTTTCATCGATGATCGAGAAATAATCAGCGGGTGTGGCTTTCTGCTCGTAGTCCCATTTGCTGTCGGAGCCTTCCTTTAAGGAAGAACCGCCCTCAGCCTTGAGGCGATCGACCTTCTCATTCGGTAAATACTGATGAGAACCTGTCTTGCCGCCCTTGAGTCTTACGGGGTACCAGAAATCTCTGTTGATGAAAGCAGAGTTGATGTTCATGAGAGCCATTGTAGCGTTTGACTCTGCATAAGGTGACTGGAAGATACCGTTTGCGATGTCGGTATTTGCATCTGCCTTATAAGTTACGAATGAGAATGTGAACATCTCCTGGTTGAAAGTGTACTTGCCGCTTCCGTCGTCCATATTCTTGAGCTTTCCGTAGAAAGTGTTCTTCTTGGGAGCCGGGAGACCTGTATCCTCGTGAGTAGCAGCCATTGTGTGGTAGCCTGCTGTGATGAAATATCTGTAAGCGTCGTGTCCCTTTGAGTCCTTGAAGTAAGCCTCGTTGATGACCGGCTTGTGGTTGTATGAACCGGCTGAGAGAGTCGGATCAGTAGTCACGATCTTGGTCCAGTCGTCGTCGGAATTTACCCATTCCTTGTAGGTATAGCCGGCAGTGAAGTTGTATTCGCTCTCGTATACCATACCGCCGTTATCATTGTCGATACACATAACGTATACCTTGCCCTGATACGGATCGTTGGAATTTTCCTTGACTCTGTCGGTGTAGACACGCTTTACGAAGTTCTTTGCAGCAGCCATTTCCCTGTCCTGCTGCGAAAGACCTGATATCTTAGAGATAGTTGCGTCTGCGTTGTTCTGCTTGAGGTCACCCATGTGTACCTCAACTGCTGTAGCGTAGCGGAGCGAACCCTCCATGTAACGCTTCATATTGTCAACGGCAGCCGTATTTGCTTCCTGAACGGAAGCGTTCTTTACTTCCTTGTTTACCGGATCGAGGAACTGCAATGCACCGAGCATGATGATACCGAATATCGCCATGACGATTATCAGCTCGATAAGGGTAAAACCTTTCTGAACATTTTTCTTCATAATGCTTCCCCCTTACGTTGTGGACGGGTGAGCGTCAGGAAGATAGATGTACCTGAAGTTGCCCTTGCCGGACGGAACATATACATTCTCTGTTTCGCCGCTGACATTTGAAGTGATAACGTTGTCGTCATCGTCCGTAGCCTGTTCAAGACCTGTTGCCGTATCGTAGAGTCTGCCCTTGATAGTGACTGATGCACCGTTGGCAGATACCTTGATCTGGTAGTCGTCGTCGATAAGGCTTGCGGCTTTGTTTTTCTGAGACTCCGCTACAGGTCCCTGCAGCGAAGTCTTGTCATTTCTTGCCTTTGTAGCCATTCTGTACTGATCGACAGATCTTGCGACTGCCGTCAGTACCATAGCCATTACTGCGAGTATTGCGAGTGCTACGATGACCTCAACGAGGGACATACCGTGCTTCTTATGTGATTTTTTCTCATTAGTTTTCATACGATACACCTCCATCAGAATCCGTCGTAGCCGACTGTTACGTACCAGTTGTTCTCACCTGCATCATGGATCGGATCGGGATCGCCGGAGCTTTCCTTGGGAACATAGAGGAAGAGCCAGTCGTTCTGTGCTTCGCCCACCTTGCCGACATTAAGGATACCGATAACGCCGACCTGTGAGTTTGTTCCGTCCTTAACGTTTCTGCCGTTGTAGTAGATAGTGCTGCCTGTCGGGTAGGTAGTAGCATTTTTGAGGAGGAAGTTGAGGTACGGAGCTTCGATATTCGCTGTGATGATACCGTTGTTGGTTATCTGGAGCGAAGGCTTCGTAGCTTCTGATTCAGAAGGATCAGTTACTCTTGAATAGATGTTGATATTCGGTGAAGAAGCGATCGGGTTAGTTGTGTCGTGGTAGATGCCGGGAGTCATTGTAGTGATCTCGAAATCTGACTCCATGAGTTTCTGATACTTTGTTGTTATGATACTT
>CADBQF010000298.1 GCA_902796705.1 Ruminococcus flavefaciens | reverse complement strand
TGCAGTACATGGATGTCTTTCCCGTCAGTCGATTTTGAATCCGCTGAAAGTGTAGAGCTCATTGCAGGCGGAGAGACTTACAGGCTGAAATAATAGCATACAGCAGTTCGGAATAACGGACTATCAAACACGAAAGGTAAAGAATAAAATGGCAAATAATAACAGCGGAAAGAAAACTGCTTTTCAATTGCTGACAGCCGCAGTATTTATACTTGCAGGCATAGTTTGCACATATGTGTCCGCTTCAGAGATCATGGACGAATATATGACCAAAGCACAGGTAAATGCAAGCTGGTCACTCCCGGAAGGAAGCGACTCGCTTACCTCAGATAACATTATCAGAACAGTATATCGTGGATGGCAGGATGAATACTGGCATCCGGATGATGACATGGGATTTTACGGTGAACTTGATCTCAGCAGCGGTCAGAAAATATGTTCAGGCAATTTCCTTTCGGTCAATTACGCGGCTGCTAACTGGGATGAAAACAGAATAATCCCCGTAAGCGATGATTTCAAGGCAGATCAGACGATGGGTACGCCGTTTATCTTCATAAACAGCGATGCCCTCAACGCAAAATGTGATGATAACTTTATATTTGACGGTACATTGAAGTACAAGAAATACTCTACAGACGAAGAAATCGTTTATAACATCGGAAGCAATCCATATGCTTCTGCTTCCGATGCAGTTCCTGTATCAGAATGGTGCGGAGATACTGAACTTGAGATCCGTTATTTTAAGATGGCAGATACAGAAAACGAAGCAAAGCTGAACAAAATCGCTGAAGAACTGTTTACCGCCTCTCGTGAAAAGTGGAATGGCAGTGAAGATCAGAGCTTTTCTGATAAAAGAATAACTACTTCATACTATGCACAGTCAGAATATGTTGATCAGCTGAATGCCTCCATATATGCTGTGTACGTTTTCAAACCGCTGAATATCGCTGTCAGAAAGAATCTGCCGGTATACATCATCGGAGCGGCAGTACTTGTATTGCTGGAAGCAGTCTTAATCTTTATGAAAAAACACAAGGCTGAATGATGAACAGACAGTCAGCCGGAAAGAGGATGAAAATGAAAAAGATCATTATTGCAATAGGTGCTGCAGCACTGATAATAGCAGGTATATGCGGAACCGCTCTGTACAGATACGTGAGCAATGTGCCGAAAGTAACTCCTAAACAATCGGTATTCGATGTGGAGTCCGGACGTTCATATTCACTGGAGGAACTGGCTGATGTCAGATGCAAAGGCGGTTACAGCGGTGAAATGCGTATCCTTGACACGAATATCAGCGATGCGGAAATAAAAAAAGACAGCAAGGACACGCTTTATGCTGGCTCGGAGGCAGGATATATCCATTTAGCTGCATCGGGACGCGGCGATCATTCGGAATACGGCGAAGAGACTGAGTTTTACGTGTTTACCGCTCTCAGTCAGGCACAGCAGGAAGATCTTGCAAAAAAGCTGTCTGCTCTGTTTGAACAAGTGGACGGCAATATCAGGAAGGAGCATTTAAAGGATGAGAATGCTGAGGTTCAGTACGCTGCTGTAACTGTCTGTTTATCTGATTACAATGCTGATGGTAAGAATATGTCTCCGACATTTTACTCGGAATACAAGCTGTCAGACGGCGGTACACAGAAACTGGTCACAGGTACATCGGCTGTAACGAACGGCGATAAGATCACGCTCGAAGGCTGTGAGTCTAAAACAGATACGCCGATGAGTGACGGATTGTGTACGGTTGATGTTATGCGAAATGTGTTTGATAACTGCGATAAACAGGCAGCCGATAATTCCATAGTTCAGGATTATACATGGAAGAAACTTGGGTATGGGTTATATGCGGTCTTCTCTCCCGAAAGCTATAGAGAGAATGGTCTGGCGGACATGGATTCCGCTTTATACCACAGTATCAGTTACGCCGCTGACGTTACAGGAGCGGTTTCTGATGATAAGTAAAATAATAAGGCTGCATAGGTTATATGCAGCCTTGAAT
>CADBQF010000297.1 GCA_902796705.1 Ruminococcus flavefaciens | reverse complement strand
TAATGGCAGCAACAGCGGCAGTCACATCTGCACTCTCAGCAGCAGCACCTATGAGTGTATCTGCGGTCGAGCTTATCGGTGAATCTACCTTTGAGTCCGGGGCAAGCCTGCCGTGGAACGTGATCGAAGAAGCTCCTGCAAGGCAGACTCATGAAGTTTCAGACGGCACTTTCAACATTCACATCTATCATAACACCGGCCCGGATAATATATGGGATCTTCAGATGAGACACAGGGGATTTTCGATCCTTGCGGGCCATACATACAAGGTCCACTGGGAACTGGATTCAAATTCAGACGGTGAGCTTTACACTTGTATCGGCAATTATGCTCATTCTCAGGAAGTATGGCACAACAATTCGACCACCCGTGAAAGTTTTGACCAGACATGGGAACGTGTCAAGATAAAGAAAGGCCACAATGAATTTGAAACAGTATTCAGGGCATACCAGGAAATAAGTGCAGCGGAATGGTGTTTCTATTTCGGCGGAAAATCTGTTGGTACAGGCGTAGTTACATATCCTACAGACTGCTTCCCGGACGGAACGATCCTCAAATTTGATAATCTCTTCCTCACCGATCTGGAGGGTACAGGAGATATAGTTGACTACAATCAGACGCTGGCGGGAGATGCTAACTGCGACGACAAAGTCGATATCGCTGATGCTGTGCTTATAATGCAGTTCCTTGCCAATCCCGAAAAATACCCGATATCAAGTCAGGGATACGCAAATGCGGATATCAACTGCGAGGACGGAGTTACAGGTCTTGATGCCCTTGAGATACAGATGATCGAGGCAGGTACAAAGAAATAAAAATATGACCGCTCTGTCCCGTGGAAGAATTTGTGAGGAAAATGAACTTTGGTGCTTGACAATTCTCTCCGGCGGTGATATAATTGAAATATGATATGCGATGAATATGTGTAAGTAGCAGATATATCCGCTGCATCAGAGAGCCTGTATCACCGGCTGAGAGTACAGACAGCAGCAGTATCATGTGAATTTCAGCATAGGAGCAGCTCTGCGAAAGCCGCATGGATCAAGCAGAGGTGGTGACGCTCACGTCATGTGCGTCCAAGAGTGCAGGAGTACGCTCCTGAATTTGGGTGGTAACGCGGGTAATTCAGCTCGTCCCATGTCAATATGGGACGGGCTTTTTGTTTTGTCCCTGTATCATAAAAGGATATCCCGGCACAGCACGGGCTGTCCCAACAGAAAGGAATGTTCTGAAATGTTTGAAGAAATGGAACTGCTGAGACAGAAATTCACGGAAGCCATTGCCGCTGCTGACAACACACAGGCTGTTGAAGACCTCCGTATCGAATATCTCGGCAAAAAAGGCAGCGTGACCGGTCTTCTCAAATCAATGAAAGACCTCTCCGGCGAGGAGAAGAAAAATTTCGGCCAGCAGGTAAATATACTCAAAAATGAGATCACCGAGTCTGTCGCAAAGAGATCGGCTGAGATAAAACAGCTCGAACTCGAAAAGCAGATCAACTCTATGCCCGAATTTGATATAACTGCTCCCCCTGTTCTTGACAGAGGTTCATATCACCCGATAACTCTCGTTCAGCGTGAGTGCGAGAAGATATTCAGATCAATGGGATTCACTGTAGAGGACTACAGCGAGATCGTAACTGACTACGAATGCTTCGAGTCGCTCAATATCCCAAAGCATCACCCGGCAAGAGATATGCAGGATACTTACTATCTCACAAACGGTCAGCTCCTCAAATCCCAGACATCTGCCGCACAGAATGCTATCTACAAGAAGTACAGAAAAGCTCTCATCGAGGAGGGCAAGCCGATAAAGGCTATATTCCCCGGCAGATGCTTCCGAAATGAAGCTACCGATGCGTGCCATGAGAATACTTTCTTCCAGATGGAAGGCGTTATGGTAGACAAGAACATCTCTATCTCGAACCTCATCTTCTTCATGAAGACGATGCTCTCTGAGGTATTCAGAAAAGATATAAAGGTAAGACTCCGCCCCGGCTTCTTCCCGTTCGTAGAACCCGGCTTCGAGCTTGATATAAGCTGTCTCATCTGCGGCGGCGACGGCTGCCCGTCATGCAAGCACAGCGGCTGGCTCGAACTCTGTCCGTGCGGCATGATACACCCTGAGGTACTCAAGGCAGGCGGTATCGATCCGGAGGAATACACCGGTTTCGCATTCGGACTCGGTATGACAAGACTTGCTATGATGAAATACGGCATCGCTGATATCCGTGACCTCAACAGCGGAAATCTCAAGAGCCTTTCACAGTTCACCGGCGAATGATAAGGAGGTAATCGTTTATGTTTTTATCTATGAACTGGATATCGGAATTCGTTGACCTGAGCGGTCTTGATAAGCTCTCTCTTATCCACCGTTTCTCTCTCTCAACTGCCGAGGTAGAAAATGAAATATTCATGAAGGGAAGCGATATCTCCGGCATAATCGTCGCTGAGATACTCTCTGTTGAAGAACACCCTGAGTCCAAAAAGCTCCACCTTCTCAAAGTTGATGCAGGCAAGGAAGAACCTGTTGACGTTGTATGCGGAGCTCCGAACGTAAGAGTCGGCATGAAGACCGCATTTGCACAGATAGGTGCTAAAATAGGCGATATCACTATCGCTCCGAGAAAACTCGCAGGATATACCTCATACGGTATGTGCTGTTCGGAAGCCGAGATCGGCCTCAGCGATGACAACAGCGGCATCATGGAGATCACCGACGATATCCCGAACGGCACTGAACTCAAAGATGCTTACCAGATCGAAGATATCATCTTTGAAGTAGATAACAAGTCTCTCACAAACCGTCCTGATCTCTGGGGACACTACGGTATAGCAAGAGAATTCGCCGCTCTCACCGGACGTGAACTCAAGCCTATCGAGACTGTTGACCTTGAACAGTTCAGTTCTCTCCCCGGCATCGACATGAAGATACTCGATCCGCTCTGTCAGCGTTATTCCTGTCTCAAAGTCGAGGATATCAAGAGGAACGTAAGCCCTGTAAATATGCGTATCCGCCTTTACTACTGCGGTATGAGAGCTATCAACTTCCTTGCTGACCTCACAAACTATCTCATGCTCGAAATGGGACAGCCGATGCACGCTTTCGATTCGAGAAAAGTTGACAAGATCCGTATAAGACGCTTTGAAAAGCCTTTCGTATTCAAGACTCTTGACGGCGTTGAAAGAAATATCGACGAGAACACTCTCATGATCTGCAACGATGAAACTCCTGTTGCTATCGCAGGCATCATGGGCGGTCTTGATTCTGAGATCGTTGAGGATACTACTACTCTTACACTTGAATCAGCTACTTTTGATTCAGTATCAGTAAGAAAGTCAACTGTCCGTCTTGCACACAGAACAGATGCTTCAATGAGATATGAAAAGAGCCTTGATCCTGAAATGACCGTTACAGCTATCGGACGTTTCGTAAAACTCATGCTCGACTACGATCCGGGTGCTAAGGTGGTTTCATCTCTCACCGATGAATATGCTTTCCACTATCCGAAGATCGCCTTCGACTTCACAAAGGCTTTTGTTGACCGCTATACCGGTATCGAGATAGATAATGATACTATCGTGAACACTCTCCGTTCGCTCGGTTTCGGCATATCTGTAAACAACGATGTATTCTCCGTTGAAGTTCCCGGCTGGAGAGCTACCAAGGACGTTACGATGAAGGCTGATATCATCGAGGAGATCACACGTATTTATGGTTACGACAACTTCGATATCCATACAGCCTCAGCACCGCTCTACCCGGTACGTCCGGCAGAGGAAAAAAGCACCGAGGAACGCATCAAGGATCTCCTCGTCAGCAGATTCTCTCTCCACGAGCTTCACTCTTATGTATGGGCTTACAATGATGAATACAAGGCTCTCGGCATAGAAGTTGAAGACAATATCAAGCTCATAAACGCTACAAACCCGAATATCGAGACTATCCGCCGTTCGATCGTTCCGACACAGCTCTGCCAGGTAAAGTACAATACTGACTTCGCTCCTGATTTCGGCGTATTCGAGATAGGCAGAACTGTAAACGGTCTTAAAGAAGACGGTATGTGCGATGAACACAAAAAGCTCTGCATCACTCTTTTCAGCAAGACAAAGAATATCGAAACTCTCTATCTTGAACTGAGAGATATCCTTGCAGTCATGGCTGACGATATAAAGAAAAAGCCGCTCACATTTGAGAAAATGGAGGCTTCTCATTCATATCAGCACCCCAGAAATCTCAATGCTGTTATATGCGACGGTGTGAATATCGGTGAACTCGGAATTGTATATCCTACAGTTTCCGCTAAGATCGACAAGAAAGCCTCTATCGTGTATGCTGAGATAGATGTTCCTGCTTTCGCTGAGATAGAAGCAGCCGGAATAAGCTATGACGAGCCTTCAAAATATCCTGAAATGGACGTTGACCTCACTTTCAGAGCTGACAAGTTCGCTCCTATCGGTGATGCTGTCAAGGCTGTCGGTTCTCCTCTGGTAAAGAAAGTCGCTCTCGCTGATACTTACACAGACGAAAACGGAAAAACTATCACTGTACGCATTCTCTTCTCTGATAAGACAAAGACACTTACCCGTGAGGAAGTTTCTGCTGTTACTGACAAGGTCATAGCTGACCTCGCCGCTCAGGGCATCGCTCTCAAAGCGTAATAACATGATCCTGATATAAAATAAGAGGGAAGCTCTCCGGAAAGAGCTTCCCTCTGTTTTTACTTATAAATTTTTATCCCGTGGAGCTGTATCGGTCAGAAAGCTGAACCTGCTTCTAACTTCTGTACAGCAAGTGCGTCAAGGCCTGTTATTCCGTCGCAGTTTCCTGCAATATCGCCATTGATGAGACCTGCATCAGAGAGAGAATATTTTTCGGGATTAGCGAGGTGCTGCTGTATCAGTACGGCATCAGCAATATCGGCTGTTCCGTCGCAGTTTGCATCACCGGGGATATAATCAGTTGCCTCGATCACAGCAGACGTCATGGCCGGCGAAACGAATTCAGGGTGGACTCCTGCATTAACGGAGATATCCTGTGCGAGCCTGTAATGCTCTATATCTGAAAGTTCAGTATCAGGAATGACATAGATAAGATCTTGTGTCACTTCTTTTCCGGCAAAGTCGGTATCACCGGCTTTATACTGAACGATCTGTGCATCGATATCGTTTCCTTCGATGTAAGCCTGAACAGCAGCGGCATATCGTGACGAAAATGCGGTCATGTAAGGTGCGTAAGAGTACCCTGTATAATAGAAGCCGAAAGTATACCTGAAATCAGCCGCACCCTGAGCAGAGAACGCATCGTAAACATAAGCGAGATCTTTAGCGGACATTTTTCCGTAGACGCTGTTTCCGCCGTCGCTGCGGAGATAAACGGTATATGCTGTCCTTCCGTCCTCCTGAACAGAACCTTTCACCAGAACATAGCCTGCATCTGCATTGACAATACGGTCAGCCGAGCCTCTCTGCATGATACCGGCACTGTTGATATCGCCGTCAGCGAAAAAACGATGTTGTCCGGATATTCCGAGAGCTCTACCTCTGTCACGCTTTTGTTTTCATCTACTTTTAAGTAACGCATTGCGATGAAGTCATATACATCGCTGCCGTCGATCATGCCGAGTTCACGGTCAAGTTCAGTAAAGCCTGCATATGCACTTGGGGAAAAGTCTGATATAGTCGAGACTGCACTGGCAGGAAGTGCTGCTGCGGTGCTGCACATCATTGCAGCCGAAAGGAGGGCTGCTGTAAATCTTGTCTTTTTCATAGTGATTCCTCCTTGAAAACATGGTTTTAAGCGGATATTCTTCTTTATCCATATTATACCACCCCCCGAAAAATGTCAACAGTTTTTCGACATATTTCATATATATTACAAATGATTGGATTTATAGTGAGATGATATAACAAATCTGCTTTCTTCACCGATACAGCATCGCTTCCGCTGCCTTTCGGTTTAAAGGAATATAAACCGAAAAAAAACGGATTATCAAGACAAAATATATCAGATTGCTGAAAATAAAGCTGAATATTGACAAATCACAAAAAAATGATATACTATACATAGGAGACTTTTTTCGTTCCGGTGATTTCCGGAATGCAGCGGAGGGAAGAGAATGAAAAATATCTGGCACAATATCAGCCCGAAAAGAATAAGTCCCGATCACTTCTACGCAGTTATCGAGATCGGAAAGGGAAGCAAGATAAAGTATGAGCTGGACAAGGACACCGGTTACATAAAAATGGACCGTATCCTCCACACCTCTACACACTATCCTGCAAACTACGGTTTTATACCGAGGACGTTCTCAGATGATAACGATCCGCTCGATGTGCTCGTGCTTTGTCAGGAGACGCTGATGCCGCTTACACTCGTCAAGTGTTACCCTATCGGAGTTATAAGAATGCTCGATAACGGACACCGTGACGATAAAATTATTGCTGTTCCGTTTGATGATCCTAACTATAATACGTATAAGGATATCGAGGAGCTTCCTAAACACATTTTCGAGGAGATGACACATTTCTTCACGGTGTATAAGGAACTTGAAAACAAAACGACCGTCGTGAATGAGATAGACCACGCTGATGTGGCAAAGCAGATCATTGCAGATGATATAGAGAATTATATCGAGAATTTCTGCAAGTGACCGGTAAATTATTAAGTATCTGACGGCGGTCATACTGCCGTGGAGCCGGGTATCCGGTAATATATCTGAAAGGGAAATATTTTATGACAGCTTCAAGTGAGAATTTATTCAGCAGCCAATCAAATGTTGCACCTATCGGCATCATAGCTATGAACAGCGTTACCGAACTCGGTAACAAGATCGACAGCTATCTTGTTGACTGGGCAGGAAAAGCAGGCTACGAGAAGGATACTTTCCTCGTAGAGAGCGAATGCCCCAGATTCTCTTCCGGTGACGGAAAGGGACTCATCAAGTCAACTGTCAGAGGCAAGGATCTCTTCATCATCATCGATGTCGGCAACTACAGCATAAAGTACGACTACTTCGGAATGAAGAATGCAATGTCGCCTGACGACCACTTCCAGGATCTCAAGAGAATAATCCAGGCAGCAAGCGGCAAGGCACACAGGATAACTGTCATCATGCCTACACTTTACGGCGGAAGACAGCACAGAAGAAGCTACCGTGAATCACTCGACTGTGCTTGTGCATTACAGGAACTTGAAGCAATGGGCGTATCAAATATCGTATGCTTCGATGCACACGATCCGAGAGTACAGAATGCCGTTCCGCTCATGGGATTTGACAATGTTATGCCTACATATCAGGTACTCAAATCGATGCTCAAGAACATCACGGATATCAACTTCTCAAAGGACAAGTTCATGGTGGTAAGCCCTGATGAGGGAGCTCTCAACAGAAATATGTACTATGCTTCTGTTCTCGGAGTTGAAATGGGTATGTTCTACAAGAGAAGAGACTACTCAACTATCGTAAACGGCAGAAATCCTATCGTAGCTCACGAATACCTCGGAAACCCCGTTGAGGGCAAGGATATCTTCGTAGCTGATGATATCATCTCTTCCGGTGAGTCCATGCTCGACCTTGCATATGCTCTCAAGAAGAAGAATGCAGGCAGGATCTTCACATACGCTACATACGCTATCTTCACAAACGGACTCGAAAAGTTCGATAAGGCATACGAAGAAGGCGTTATCGGCGGAGTATTCGGTACGAACCTCACATACAGAACACCTGAGCTTCTCAGCAGACCGTGGTTCCACGAGGTCGATGTATCAAAGTATATCGCATATTTCATTGAAGCTATCAATCATGACGTTTCTATCAGCAAGATCATCGATCCCCACGAGAAGATCGAGAACCTTCTCAGGAAGCACGGCATGAAGTGATATCAGTACAAGTCAAGGCTGCACTACGCAGCCTTTTCTTTTTGAAAAACCGCAATATATGTGTAAATTATTGCTGAAATGCTCAGATTATCAGTTGACTATATACAAACTTTGTTGTATAATTAAAACGGAAGGCGATTTATGGCATCGCTGAACATTATGATAACATGAATCATATAACAGGAGGGCTAAGAAATGAAAAAAAGATCAAATTTATTGAAAGCCGCTGCATTTGCCGCTGCTGTCGCTCTGACAGCCGGAATGCCGCTTTCAGTATCGCAGAGTGTATTCCAGTTATCAGCAATAACTGCCAGTGCTGAAGAAGAATACACAGAGGGCTCTGACGGTACGCTCAATTACCTTAAATATTCCGACCACATCACGATAAGCGGCTGCAACATGGAGGCAACATCTGTCGAGATACCGTCAACTATCGACGGACT
>CADBQF010000296.1 GCA_902796705.1 Ruminococcus flavefaciens | reverse complement strand
GCGGTGAACGGAACGCCCGAAGCCGCCGCTGGATAGATGCCGGACGTATGGTCAACGAAATACGTATCAAAGCCGGAAGCTTTTATCTCGTCTACAGAAAGACCTTTTGTGAGCTGATAGAGTATAGCAGATATCATTTCTACATGAGCAAGTTCATATGGATATCGATGATATAAGCTATAAAAGGTAAATGTCCAGCGAGAACGGAGCAGAGTGCCATTTGTCGTGATGATCTGAGTGACAGGAATAGACGATCTTTTTCACAAAAGACCGCAGCAGAAGATTCTTTGCATCTGCCGGTATATTTTTATCCTGAAAAAGACAGAGTGCCTCATGAAGTGAAAAGCTCTGTTTTTCCGGAAGGGCAGGGGAAAGCTTCTCTTCCTCATCAGAAAGAGCGGCTGTCAGAGCGGTGAGTCGTGCTTCAAGAGCTGTATTTCTCTTCCGGAACAATTCCTCAGAGTAGACACCCTGTTCAAGGAGAGAGCAGAGCTTTTCCTGACGTGTGTGCAGGGAGGTTATCTCTTTGCGGAGAGTATCGGCAAGCGTATCAGAGGAACGAGAGCTTTTCGTGAGAGCGGCACAAATATCAGGAAGCACAGCTTTCAGGGCATCGAGTATAGCCTTTTCTGCCGCAGAATAGAGCGTACTTCTGCTGCCGCATTTTTTCTGGCTGATGCAGTGAAGACGGGGAGAGCTGTTTTTCGGCTTCTGATAGACCATGGCACTGCCGCAGGAACAGCGTATCAGACCGGCGAATGGATTTACAGGAGCGGAAGCTCTTTTCGTTCTCGGAGAAGTCCCGAAGCGTGCGAGCGAATCGCTGAACATCTCCGCCGATATGATCGCTTCGTGCTTTCCGTCAGTGAGGATCCATTCATTTTCCGGAGATACAGGCCGGGAAGATATCACACAGCCGTCCATGAACTTTTTAACGCTCCGGCGGTAATTCCAGCGTATCTTTCCGGTGTACACGGGATTGCGGAGGATACTGCGTATGCTCTGACTGCACCACATTTCCGCTTTAGGCGGTGAGATGTGCAGTTCGTTGAGGCGGTCTGCAATTGCAGATATACTTAGCTTTTCCTTAGTCCAGAGTTCAAATATCAGCCGCACGATACCTGCATCTGAGCCGGGGGAGAGCGTGTGTGTTTTCCCGTCCCTGACTTTTCTGTAGCCGAACGGAGCGGAAGAAGCTATATGATTCCCCTGATTTACGGAAGCTATCCTTCCACGGTGCATGATCTCCCTGACATATTCAAGATAGTCATTGCCACGCATGAGTTCCATTTCAAATAATTTCCTGTCAAATTTATCCTGAAGGTCGAAAGTTTTCTGCGGAGTTATCACAAGCGTGCCTGTATACCTGAAACTCCTTATCACCGTGCCGCAGTCCGAGAGATCGCCACGGCTGAGCCTCTGCGGATCGACTGCGAGAACTCCCGTGATATCCTCCGAGCTTATCCGGCGGAGAAGTTTTTTCATTTCAGGTCGGTCATCGATAGTTTCGCCTGAAACGATCTCACGGAATATCATATCTTCTTTGACAGCACCGCCGAGTTTTTCAGCGGCAAATCTCTGCAAAATATCGTAATGTCTTGAAAGGACTTCTTCCACTGAGCCAGACTCTGCATCTGCTCTTGATTTTCTGAGGTACATCATGTATCTGACATTCTGCTTATCCATAATACCAGCTCCTTCCATGAAAAATATATGCCGGAAAAGCGGCTGAAATGGCTTTTTCCGGCATATTATACAGTGAACGCCAAAAGATCTTGCTGTATGCTGTAAGTTGAGGTGATATAAATGGATAATGAATCATATACCGTCACTTTTTCTGACGATAAGGCATCGGTCACGGTACATATCCCGGTCAGGAGCGGCGATGAGCAGAAAAGATATGAAAAGCTCATCGCAGACGCACTCCTGGAATTTTTCCGGAAGATCAGATTATCTTAGTTGACCATTCTTCGATATTCCAGATATTGTCAGCTATGTCCGTGTAGAATTCCGGTTCATGGCTGACGATGAGTACAGTTCCCTTGTAATCCTTTATAGCTTTTTTGAGCGATTCCTTTGCATCGACATCGAGATGATTCGTAGGCTCGTCAAGCACGAGGAGATTGACCTCTTTGAGCATTATGCGGCATATCCTGACCTTTGCATTTTCACCGCCTGAGAGGACACGCATCTGTGAGGTTATATGCTCCGTAGTCAGACCGCACTGAGCAAGAGCGGCACGCACTTCGGCATTCGTCATGGAGGGATATTCCTCCCAGATGACATCGAGAGCCGTTTTTGAGGTCGATTCCTCCTCCTGTTCAAAGTAGCCGTATTCCACGAACTGATCGTGTTCAACATAGCCTGAAAGCGGAGGTATTATCTTGAGGAGCGTTTTCAGCAGAGTGGATTTTCCTATGCCGTTGACACCACGTATAGCGATCTTCTGACCGTTTTCTACTTTGACCGAGACTGGTTTTGTAAGCGGTTCATCGTAGCCGAGGACGATATTCTTGCAGTCGATGACGACACGTCCGGGAGTGCGTGCTTTCCTGAAAGCGAAATTCGGCTTTGGCTTTTCACGCATAAGAGTTATCTTGTCCATTTTGTCGAGCTTTTTCTGACGTGACTTAGCCATGTTCGTAGTTGCGACTCTTGCCTTGTTGCGGGCGATGAAATCTTCGAGGTCAGCGATCTCTTTCTGCTGTTTTTCGTAAGCCTGTTCGATCTGTTTCTTTTTGAGTTCGTACATTCTTGTGAAGTTGTCGTAATCGCCGGTATATCTTGTCATAACGGCATTTTCAACATGGTACACGACATTGATCACACTGTTCATGAAAGGCACATCATGCGACACGAGAATGAACGCATTCTCATAATTCTGGAGAAAATTAGTCAGCCAGCGGATATGGTTCTCGTCGAGGAAGTTTGTCGGCTCGTCGAGAATGAGTATCATCGGATTTTCGAGAAGCACCTTGGCGAGCAGGACTTTTGCACGCTGACCTCCGGAAAGCTCTGCAACATCTCTGTCAAGGCCTATCTCATTAAGACCGAGGCCGTTTGCATATTCTGATATCTTGGCATCTATGGTATAATAGCCGCTGTAGTCGAGAATGCTCTGTATCTCGCCCACATCGTCCATGAGCTGCTGCATCTCCTCATCGGAGCAGTCGGACATTTTATCGTAAAGGCCGAGCATTTCCGCTTCGAGTTCGGTGAGATGATCGAAAGCTTCACGCAGTACATCACGGATAGTTTTTCCCTTTTCGAGAGTGCTGTACTGATCGAGGTAGCCGGTGGTGATGTGTCTGCACCATTCTATTTTTCCCTCGTCAGGCTGGAGTTTTCCCATGATGATGTTGAGAAAAGTGGATTTTCCCTCGCCGTTTGCACCGACGAGTCCGACGTGTTCGCCTTTGAGGAGCCGGAAAGATGCGTCGTTGAGTATCTGTCTCGCACCGAATCCGTGGGTAACGTGTTCAACGTTGAGTATGCTCATATTTTATCTCCTAACTGTTCAGATATTTTGATCGCCCTGAAAACCTGTTCTGCCGTATCCGAGAGATTTTTCCGGGCATTGTCTTTGTCCATTGCATCTTCAAGAGAAGTTATCTTCCGCAGAACAGGGAAGAAAGCGTCTATGCCGCAGCTATTGCAGAGTTCCGCACCGCCGCCTGTACAGCCGCAGAAAGCGATGACAGGCTTTCCGTACTTTTTAGCGAGCCGGGCAGCAGCGGAGGGAGCTTTTCCCATAGAAGTCTGGCTGTCTATCCTGCCCTCTCCGGTAACGACGATATCACAGTTACGCAATTCATCTTCGAGGTTTGTCTTACGCATGATAAGTTCAGCACCGGGAACGAGTTCAGCTCCGAGATAGTACATCAGTGCGAATCCCATGCCGCCTGCTGCACCGGCACCGGGCGTATCAGGAGAAGCCGCAGGGAAGATATCCTTCGTAAGTTCCGCATATTTCCGCAGAAGTCCGTCCATTACAGTGATCGACTCATCGTCCGCACCTTTTTGCGGAGCGAAGATGCGGCTGCATCCGTTCTCACCGCAGAGGGGATTTGTGACATCGCAGGCAACGCTGAAAGAACATTCACGTACCTCAGCCGGGATATTATCGGCAGATATCCTTTCAAGAGCGGCAAGGCCTTCCGCACCGGGGCAGACCTGTTCTCCGTCAATACCGAGCATACCGAAGCCGAGAGCCTGCAAACAGCCGATACCGCCGTCATTCGTTGCACTTCCGCCTATGCCGATGATGAGATCACGGCAGCCGTTCCTGACAGCATCGAGTATCATTTCGCCTGTACCGAATGTCGAAGCCGACATGGGATCACGTTCTTTTTCAGAGAGGAGCGTCAGACCGGAAGCAGCGGCCATTTCGATAACGGCGGTATTTCCCGGAAGTATGCCATATCGTGCGGAAATCTTCCTGCCGAGCGGATCGGAGACAGTGGTTTCTGCGTATCGTCCGCCCATACCTTTGACAAGAGCATCAACAGTTCCTTCACCGCCGTCAGCGACTGGACGGATCACGATACCGGCATCGGGGAAGACTCTCCTGATACCGGCAGCAGCGGCTTCTCCGGCTTCAACGGAAGAAAGGCTTCCCTTGAATGAATCTATTGCGATGACTATTTTCATTTCAGACCTCCGTTATATTCAAGACCATATTTTCTGTAAAAATCCCTGATATCCCTTTCAGAGCGGACGAGTTCGGCATAGACGAGCCGCTTTGAAGCCTTGTCGTAGAAACCGATAGTAGTCTCGCCGGTGCAGGTGCTTGATTCTGTCTTTATATCATCGGCAGAGAACGGTTCGGGAACAGGGAGCGGGGTATTTTTTCTGAAAAGACTCATAACTGCGTTCACCTCCATAGTATTATAGCACGTCAGCACTGAAAAGTAAAGTTTCAGCCGCCTATAAAAACACCAAAGCTTTCCCGCCGCTGTATTTTCTTGATTTTTCCTCAGATATATGATACAATTATACCGATCAGTAAAACAGACAGGAGGACTTGAATGAAGATATATATTGACGCAGACGGCTGTCCGGTCGTCGGGATAACAGTCAGGACTGCACGGAGATACGGTATCCAGTGTACGATAATATGCGATACTTCCCATTCTATTGAGTGGGAGGGAGCTGAAACTATCGTTGTGGAAAAAGGTGCGGACAGCACCGATCTGCGGCTTGTGAATCTTCTGAGCGAAGGCGATATAGCTGTAACACAGGATCACGGGCTTGCCGCTATGTGTCTGAGCAGACGTGCTGTAGTCCTCGATCAGGACGGCAGGAGGTATACCGAGGAAAATATTTCAGGCCTTCTTGAATTCCGTGCTGTTTCGGCAAAGATACGCAGGAGCGGAGGCCGCACGAAAGGTCTTCCGAAACGCACTTCTCAGCAGGATCGGGATTTTGAAAGATCGCTCACTGAAATAATAGGAGGGAAAATATGATGATAATGAATCTTCACGGCTTCATGGGAGAAGCCGATAACAAGAATTACAAGGCACTCTGCGGAATGTTCCCGGCAGAGGAGATCATTTCCCCGAAGCTTGATTATATGGGCATATCCCCGGAGGAGATGCTTGACAGGCTTTCGGCTGTGATAAATACAGAAGATGAAGTGATCTTTGTCGGTCAGAGTCTCGGCGGCTGGTTCGCAGACAAGCTCAGCCGGAAGTTTTCCCGTCCGTGTATACTTACGAATCCCTGCAATTATCCGCATCAGCTCGGACTGATAGAGACTTCCGGCATACCGCAGGCTTTTCT
>CADBQF010000295.1 GCA_902796705.1 Ruminococcus flavefaciens | reverse complement strand
GTCAAAAAAGACCGACTTCATCAACTATATAAACCAGAAAGCCTCTGCCTATTTCAATTACAGCTTTTGCAGTTCGTGCGTGTTCTTTGTCATGCCGGCAGATGAGATATCGAGTTTCTCACTTGAAGACGGAAGCGACGGCAGCCGGAAGATCACCGGTACGCTCGAAGCCTTTGACACGAAACTTTCCTCAGAGCCGCTCTCATACGATGATGCGTCATCTTACGGAGAT
The DNA here is from genome assembly GCA_902796705.1 of Ruminococcus flavefaciens. Classification (GTDB taxonomy): domain Bacteria; phylum Bacillota; class Clostridia; order Oscillospirales; family Ruminococcaceae; genus Ruminococcus; species Ruminococcus flavefaciens_W. The sequence goes on along the minus strand of CADBQF010000295.1, from coordinate 2,222 downwards.
TATCTCTACAGCCGCAGAACAGAAGCTTCCGGCGACTATTTTCAGGACGGGAGCGGCTATATAATCGCATGGGACAATATGATAAACTACACCGATACTGACCTCTGTGTCGGCATCGTGAACTGCAATGCAAATTCCGCTACAGAACCAATAAACGCTCTCGCCGGTGAAGAAGCCTCTGCACTTATCGGGCATATGGACAGTCTCTTCAAAAAGTACATTTACATAATGATAGCTTCTCTTTTCAGTATATTCCTTCTGTTTATCGCAATATCTGCGATACTCTCGAAAAAGCTTGCGAATCCGGTCGTTTCCGAACACGATATGCTCGTAAAGGTCAACGAGATGAAGACTGCTTTCCTTTCCGATGCCTCGCATGAACTCAAGACTCCTCTCGCCGCCATGTCCGGATATGCACAGAATGCAGAGATCGACCTTATGAACGGGAGCGACACATCTCCCGTACAGGAAAAACTCCGCCGCATCTCCTCAGAAGCCAACCGAATGGCACTTATGGTCACTCAGATACTCGATGCAACACGTATCGAAGAAGGAAGAATGATACTCGAAAAAACAGTCTGCGATATAGACAGCCTTGTCCGTGAGACAGTCGAAACATATTTTGCCGTTCTGAATAAAAACAATAACCGCCTTGCACTTCGTATACCGCTCGAACTTCCCGGAGTCATGGCTGACAGTTCACGTTTGCAGCGAGTATTCGTCAACCTTATCTCAAATGCCCTGAAACATACACGAAACGGCATTATCCTCGTCAAAGCCGAGGAAGATGCAGGCTTCATCAAAGTCACTGTAAAAGATACCGGAAGCGGTATCCTCCCCGAAGATATGCCTCATATATGGGACAGATACTACAAGGGAAAACATTCCGAAACAGGAACGGGACTCGGCTTGTTCATCTGCCGGTTCATCATCGAATCACACGGCGGAAAGATATGGGCGGAGAGCGAACCCGGAAAAGGTACGGCGTTTATGTTCACCCTCCCGGTAAGCTGAAAATAATCTCTTTTATTTGCTGACATTATATCATATTTTCCTATCGATGTCAACATCTGCCGAAGCCTATATTTTGCATTAATATCGTTATTTAAAGGCAGTGCCGCAGATACCGTTCCATGCTTGTCGGGTATCTGCGGCTAATTTTGTTCCGCCTCTTGAAAAGTACGTTTTTCTGTATTATAATAGTAGTACGGAAAAAGGAGAGATCACTATGTACAACTGCCGTAAACTTACACGAAAAGAGATAGAGTCTGTCTATTCTCTTTACATGAAGAAAGATTTTCCTAAAGACGAACTGAAGCCGCTTTCAATGATAAACAGGTCGCTCGATAAAGGTCAGTATTTCTGCTATGGTATATTTGATGATGACAAACTCTGCGGATATGCCTGTTTCGTTTCTATAGACATAGATTCAAAACAATGCTGCCTGCTTGATTATTTCGCAGTTCTGAGCGATATGAGAGATAAGGGCATCGGTTCTGCTTTTCTTCGTCTGCTTAAAGATGAATTAGATCCCGCTGAGATAGTGCTGTGCGAATCGGAATCTCCCGAAGGCACTGAAAATGATGAACTCGTTACAAGAAAACGACGCATCGCTTTTTATCTCCGCAATGACCTCACCGATACAGGTGTTACTGCATCTGTGTTCGGAGTGAAATACGTTCTGCTCGAATTTCCGGTCAGCAGACAGCATTCCGGTGATGAGGTGAGGAGATACTATTCCGCTCTCTATAAAAGCTTTCTCCCGGAACATCTGTACAACAAATTTGTCAGCATAGACAAATAAGCATCATTTCATTTCCTGTCTGAAATGCGATACCTTACAGATATAGTCATCGCTTCCTTCGAGATATGCCCTGAGATCGATCCGGCGGGGACACTTTTCAGGCTCTGCTGAAAACGAACCGCACCACACAAAAAGCGGAAGATGCCCCATTTCTCCATTGCTGTGAACTGCAACGACATATCCGGACACCCACTTTTCCTCCGGAAGATCGCCGAAGCGAAATCCCTCCTCTGAGGCGGCAGCAGCGAACTTTTCCCATGTAGCCCCGCTGTCGATGTATACCCACACCTTTTCGTCGTTCCCTAACATTTCTCTGATCTTACGCATGATTTATGCACTCCTTAAAAATAATATTTCCACAAGAGTACAAAAAAGCGATCCCATCGACACGAAAGGATCGCTTTAAAAGCATATTCAT
>CADBQF010000294.1 GCA_902796705.1 Ruminococcus flavefaciens | reverse complement strand
TTAGGAAAGGAGTTTGAGGAAGAACCCTTTTTCAAAAGGGTTTTCCTCAATAGAAGACATAAACTTCTTTATAAGCAGCGAGTCTATGCCCGATGAAAGCATACTTGCAGGGAACTCTTATTATCAGGTATATGGACTTCCCCTGTCATTCGTGACGAAGATAGCGGGAAGTTTTTTTCTTCTTTTTGTTCTCGTACATTATGGAATCAGCCTTTGTTATCAGGTTGAACAGATTGATGTCACTGTCGATAGATGTCACGATAGTGCCGATGCTTGCGGCTATAGTGTACGGCTTGTTGATGACACGGTTAGTGTTTTCGAGGTATTTGTTGAATGATGATTCAAGTTCGGAAATATCGCCCTCGTTCGCATCAGAGCCGAGTATGATGAACTCGTCACCGCCGAATCTTGCACATATGCGTCTGTTGCCGCAGCAGTTCGAGATTATCGCCGCAAGCCTCTGCAAAGCGAAATCGCCTTCCTTATGACCGTAATTGTCATTGATGAGCTTGAGTCCGTCCATATCTATGAACGATATGAGGAGCATCTTGCCGGCGGCTTTGCACTCATTGAAGATAGAATCAGCCGCACGTATGAAGCCGTTTCTGTTGTAGATATTGCAGAGCGTATCGTTTACATAGAGCTTGTCAAGCTCGCTTATCATGCTGTTGAGGTTGATGAGCTTGCGGATATTCTCGAATGAATTGCTTATATTGAGTATTATCGAATGCCAGAGCATACTCACTATTGGAAATAGGCTGTTTGTTATAGTATAGTATCCCAGACAGTGCTCACGGAAGTGGAGCGGGAAGAAGCAGCAGACATTTCCGCCTGTTTCAAGCGGCTCAGGGAGCATTTCTGTACTTCTGAACGCTTGCACGGAATGAGACTCACCGTTTTCGAGGATAAGCGGAGCTGTCATCATGTCGGTGTATCTTCCGGGCTTTATCTCGTCAGTATCTTCCTGCTCGGATTTATAGATCGTATCCCAGTTGCTGCAAAGGCAAATGCTGAACTTTTCGCATCTGATCTCACGGACGTATTTTTCGATAGCACGGATATTTGAAGCGGCAGTCTCAGTCTCAGCGAGTTCCATAGTCATGCGGTTGAGGAGCGAGATATCATTGCGGCATCTGTTTATCATCTTGTAGGCTTTTTTCTTGAATACGGCTATATCATCAGGCTCATGAGCCGGGCAGCCGCAGCTTTCGGAGAAAACAGGAGAAGCCGTCAGATAGGTGGTCTTCCCGTGCGGAACGCCGTTTATGAGGTCGAGTACGATATCGCAGGCTTTCGCACCGGACTGCGTGAGAGGCCGCTCAACAGTCGTCAGGGCAGGCGAATTGTGGCGTGCGTTGTATGTATTGTCAAAGCCGGTGATGATCACGTTTTCCGGGACAGATATGCCGTTTTTGTTAAGCTCCTCGCACAGCGACAGAGCCATTGCATCGTTGGCACATATCACGGCATCGGGGAGCGGCAGTCCTGACGAAAGGAAAGCCTCGGCTGCTGCACGTCCGTCGGAAGCTCTGAATTCACCGAAGAAAATGCGTCTGTCATCGATCTCAAGACCGTATTCATAGATCACTTCGAGGAAGGCTTCATATCTTGCAGCGGCTTCCGGATTTGTCAGAGGGCCTGAAACGTAGTTGAGCGTCCTTGCACCGTGAGCGGTGATAACGTGCCTCACGATCTCTTTCATAGCCTTTTCGTTGTCGATAGAGATGTTGTAGAACTCAGGGTGATCTGAACTGTCGAACGCAACAGCAGGAAGGCCGGAATCTATAACTTTCTGTATCACCTTGCTTCTGACAGACTGGTCGCTGATAGTATTGTCAAGCAGAATAACTCCGTCAAGCTTTTTGTAATTGATAAGGTCATAGATGGTGTATTCACCGCAGTCGTAACGGCTGTTCGCAAGAACACCGCCGAAAGCAGCGAAGCATAAGATGTTGATATTTTTTTCTTTCGCCCGGTAGAAGATGCCGTCAAGGACAGCCTGCTGGTATTCTTCATCGATTCCGGCGACGATCACAGCGATCTGAGGGATCTTGTTCATAGTATGCACCTGCTGTAAAGAAGATTTGCCCGATAATGAGCAGCGAGTGTTTATACACCTCTGCATTCATTATATCATAAAAATGATTTGATTGGGAGTGTTTTTTAATAAAATAGTAAACAAAATATCTCTTTCGTTTTTGTGCAGATTATCCATGCGGCCGGCGTTTTTATGGAATAAGACCGACAATGGAGAAAAATACAGGGATAATCGGCAGCCATAATATGAAAAAAGCTTCATACCGCACTGGTATGAAGCTTTGATCTTTTATCCGATCAGCAAAGCTCGAATTCGCCTAATTTATCTCCGTCGATAACATAATAAACTCTGTTGATCTCAGGTCTTACGTAAACATCTACCTTCTTAGGCTCGTCGATGCCTGCATCAGCCTTAGCCTTAGCGATAAGCTCGGCAGCAGTGATCTCAGCACCGTTCTGCTGGATAATAACGTTCTCCTCAGCCTTCTTGGGAGCAGCAGCTTTCTTGGGGGCAGCAGCCTTCTTGGGAGCAGCAGCCTTCTTTTCCTCAGCAGGAGCAGCCTCAACTGTCTTTTCGATCTTTGTCTCGGCTGTTTCAGCAGCGGGAGCATTCTTTTTTCTTGCCATTGTATATTACCTCCTGTATTACTTGTTTACAGCGTTTTTAAGAGCCTGACCTGCCTTGAAAGCGGGAGCTTTGGAAGCAGGAGCAGTCATCATCTGCTTTGTCTGGGGATTGATGACCTGTTTTTCCTTGCGGTCACGAACTTCAAAAGTACCGAAGCCTACAATGGAAACTTTCTCACCCTTAGCGAGTTCGTCAGTGATAGCAGCGAAAAGTGCATTTACAGCAGCTTCTGCATTCTTCTTAGTTGAATCAGTTCTCTCAGCGACAGCACTGATCAATTCGGTCTTTGTCATTTTGGTATCCTCCATATATAAGATTTTACAATTGAATTATATACCCTTTCAGTTGATTTGTCAAGGAATTGGGAAAAAAATGACAAAACGACCGATATTCGGCTATATACAGCAATCTTTTTATTCAAAACAGCTATAAAGACCAGATGTTTTTTATTACGTGCCGGACATCGGTGAAACGACGGAATAACAATGAATAGCAGTCATTTTGCGGTGTCCGGCGGCGATATATCAGTCTGCGGAGAGTTCTCCGTTTTCGTCCATATCGATATCGATGACATCTCCGGCGGAGAGATTGTTTCCGATTATCTTCTTTGCGATAAGAGTCTCGACTTTACGCTGTATGAATCTTCTCAGCGGTCTTGCACCGAAGTTCGGATCGTAACCGCAGTCTACTATATAATTCTTTGCAGAGTCACTTATATTTATGCGTATGTGTTTGTCTTCAAGACGTTTCTGTACATCAGCGAGCATGAGGTCAACGATGTTCATTATCTCTGATTTAGCGAGCGGCTTGTAGAAGATTATCTCATCAAGACGGTTGAGGAATTCCGGACGGAACTGCTTTTTGAGAAGGCCTTCGACTTTTTCTCTTGCCTCTTCGGTTATCTCTCCGTCTTCGCCTATGCCGTCGAGAATGAACGGCGAGCCGAGGTTAGATGTGAGAATGATTATCGTGTTCTTGAAATCGATCGTTCTGCCCTGTGAATCAGTTATGCGTCCGTCATCAAGCACCTGGAGGAGTATATTGAAAACATCGGGGTGAGCTTTTTCTATCTCATCGAAAAGCACGACGGAGTAGGGCTTTCTTCTGACAGCTTCCGTGAGCTGACCGCCCTCGTCGTAGCCGACATATCCGGGAGGAGCTCCGATGAGTCTGCTCACGCTGAACTTCTCCATATATTCGCTCATATCTATCCTTACGATGTTCTTTTCGTCGTCAAAGAGTATCTCCGAGAGAGCCTTTGCAAGCTCTGTTTTGCCGACACCTGTAGGGCCGAGGAAGAGGAATGAACCGATCGGTCTGTCGGGTGCCTGTATGCCTGCTCTTGAACGGAGGATAGCTTCGCTGACTTTTGTAACGGCTTCGTCCTGACCGATGACACGTTTGTGGAGAAGACCTTCGAGGCCGAGTATCTTTTCCTTTTCGCCCTCCATGAGCTTTGCAACAGGGATACCCGTCCAGCGGCAGACGATGCTTGCTATCTCGTCTTCTGTTACCTTGTCACGGAGGAGCTTGCCGCCCTCCATGTCGTGTTCTGCTTTCTGTTCGAGAGCGGTGAGTTCTTTCTGGAGCTGCGGGAGCTTGCCGTATTTGAGTTCGGCAGCCTTGTTGAGGTCGTATTCACGCTCTGCACGGTCTATCTCGCCGCCTATCTGCTCTATCTCCTCACGGAGCTTCTGAACAGCGGAGATATCGTTCTTTTCGTTCTCCCATTTAGCTTTCATAGAAGCGAATTTTTCACGAAGCTCTGAAAGTTCCTTCTGTATCTCTTCGAGGTGTTCCTGAGAGATGTTGTCGCTTTCCTTTTTGAGGGCAGCTTCTTCTATTTCAAGCTGGACTATCTTTCTGGAGATCACATCAAGCTCTGTCGGCATTGAATCCATTTCTGTCCTTATCGTAGCACAGGCTTCATCGATAAGGTCGATAGCCTTGTCGGGGAGGAATCTGTCTGTGATGTATCTGTTCGAGAGTACGGCTGCGGAGATAAGTGCGTTGTCGTGTATCTTTACGCCGTGGAAGACTTCGTATCTTTCCTTTAGTCCACGGAGTATCGAAATGGTATCTTCAACGCTCGGCTCATCGACCATGACCGGCTGGAAACGTCTTTCGAGAGCAGGATCTTTTTCAATGTACTGTCTGTACTCGTTCAGAGTCGTAGCACCGATACAGTGCAGTTCGCCTCTTGCGAGCATAGGTTTGAGAAGATTTCCTGCGTCCATAGCACCGTCTGATTTTCCTGCACCGACGATAGTATGAAGCTCATCGATGAAGAGAAGTATCTGACCGTTGCTGTTTTTGATCTCGTTAAGGACAGCTTTCAGACGCTCTTCAAATTCACCTCTGTACTTTGCACCGGCGACCAATGCACCCATATCGAGCGAGAAGACCTTTCTGTCTTTGAGGCTGTCGGGGACATCGCCTGCAACTATACGGAGAGCAAGACCTTCTGCAATGGCGGTTTTTCCGACACCCGGTTCACCGATGAGGACAGGATTGTTCTTTGTCTTTCGTGAGAGTATCCTTATGACGTTGCGTATCTCGCTGTCACGTCCGATGACGGGATCGAGCTTGTTCTGCTTTGCAAGTCCGACGAGTTCCTGACCGTATTTTGTGAGAACGTCGTATGTCTCCTCCGGATTTTCGGAAGTTACACGGCTGTTTCCTCTTACTGTCATAAGTGCGGTGAGGAAAGCATCACGGTTTATATTGAATGTCCTGAAAAGCTGTGAGACTTCCTTGTCTCTGCAATCTATGAGCGAAAGCATGAGATGCTCTACAGAGACATATTCGTCTTTCATATTGGCGGCGATATCTTCAGCACCGGTGATTATCCTGTCAGTATCGACTGAAAGGCCGGTATTGCTGCTTCTTCCGCTTCCTGTAACTTTTGTCAGCCCTTCGATCTTCTTGTCAACCTCGCCCTCGAAGATATCGGCATCGATGTTCATTTTTCTGAGAAGCTGGGGGATAAGGCCGTTTTCCTGTTTGAGAAGTCCTGCGAGCAGATGTACCGGCTCAATGACCGGATTTGAGTGCATTACAGCGATACTCTGGGCTTTTCTCACAGCGTCAATTGATTTCTGTGTAAGTCTCTCTGCATTCATATTTTTTACCTCCTTGTATAAAGCCGGTCATCATGATGATATGACACAGCTATGATAAATATTCATAATTGATAGGGAAAGATGTTCTGCTACAGCAGATACTGATCCGCAAAGGCGATGAATTCCTGCTTTGCCGCATTTGCCGGGAACGAGCCGGGTGCGGAAAAATAAAGCTGTATATGCCTGTCGAGCTGCGTCAGGTAGGAGCTTATCGCACGTCCGGAATTTTCACACCCTCCGCCCGGATCGATGAGCCTGCGTGAGAAGAATCCTGTGCCTGCCGCCGACGAATAGTCACGGCAGCCGTGAGCGAGGAAAACATCTCTTTCCATTTCCGCCCTCCACTGGAAGAAATTCCCGAAAAGCGATATGAGCTGCGGATTCTGCGTCCTTATCATGACTCTTACATCACCGATATAAGTT
>CADBQF010000293.1 GCA_902796705.1 Ruminococcus flavefaciens | reverse complement strand
TCCGACGGCAAGTTTCGGATCTTTGAAGCTCTCTCTGATAAGTGTCATAGTTGAACTGTTCCTGATCGGAAGAAAACGATAAACTTTAATACTGAATGATATGAACGCAATCGCTGAACAGCAAAGTTCTACTGCAAAAAATACAATGAATATGTACAGGAATCTTGCTCTTGTTATGTTTTTCCGTCTGACGGGGAGAGTACCGTACAGCTTGTTGAATCCGTTTTTTTCAGCGATGCCCTGAAGCGGAACGACGAACAGCATCGGCAGAAATCCCAGATATGATGCTATGACAGGGGAGTATACCATGCTGAGAGTGCCGAATATTACCATACACAACACCAAAGCCGGCAGTGCCACGCCTTTTGCTGAGAGATAATCAAATCTCATTACTTTAAGAATGTCCTTCATTTTTGTCCTCCTTTGATATATAGACGAGTATCTCATCGATGCTTGCTTTTTCGTATTCAAGGCTTGACGGGATACCTGAAAGATCGTCAGTTCTGATAAGTGCATCAAAACCGTTCCTGTAGGCATGGAACCCGATAAGTTTGTCTCTGAGAGCAGAAGGTATATCTTCTTCCGCACCCTTTATGACTGCATATGATTCGGAAAGTTCATCTTTCTCGCCGCTGAACCATACTCTTCCGCCGTGGAGTATAGTGACATAATCGGCTATGCGTTCAACATCGGCGGTGATGTGAGTTGAAAAGAGAACGCCTCTGTTTTCGTCCTCGATATATTCAGAGAGAATGTCGAGAAGTTCATCACGGGCAACGGGATCAAGACCGCTCGTCGGCTCGTCAAGAATGATAAGTTCTGCCTTGTGGGAGAGAGCTATAGCTATCATGAATTTCATCTTCATGCCCTTTGAGAATTCACCTATCTTCTTGTTGTCCGGCAGTCCGAATCTTCTGATGTGTTCAGAGAAAAGATCGCTGTTCCATTCTTTGTAGAACGGCTTTAGCTGCTTTTCTATCTGTTTTGCATTGAGATGTTCAGCGAGGTAGAGACTGTCGAACACTACACCTATCCGCTCTTTTATAGCGATAGAATCATTGACGCTGTCGAGTCCGAAAACGCTGATCTTTCCGCTGTCTATCTTAGCCATATTGAGTATGGAGCGGATAGTTGTAGTTTTTCCTGAGCCGTTCTCACCGACGAATCCCATGATATAGCCTTTAGGCAGGGAAAAGGTGATATCTTTCAGCTCAAAATCATCATATTTTTTGCAAAGGCCGCTGATCTCCAGAATATTATCCATAATTAATCCTCCATGAATCGTTTTAGTGCAGCGATTATCTCATCATCTGTAAGTCCTGCATTACGTCCGTTAGTGACAGCTTTCTGAAGTCCGTCCTCCATTTCGTAAAGCATACGCTCACGCATCAGGTCATTGTCTCTCGGAGCGACAAAGTAGCCTTTACCGGCAACTGAAATGATGAAACCCTCATCTGCGAGGTCATTATAAGCTCTTGTTGTGGTGATGACGCTTATTTTCAGGTCACGGGCAAGCTGCCTGATAGAAGGGAGCTGCTCGTTTTCATCGACATCACCGCTGAGGATCTGAGTCCTCATCTGTTCCTTGATCTGTTCATAGATCGGGAGTTCTGATTTATTTTTAATAGTGATCTTCATAAGTACTCCTTGTCACACTGTATATATCTGTTTATATACAGTATAGCAGGTGTATATACACTTGTCAAGTGTTTTCTGAAAATTTTTTTCAGACCGGGAACGGAGATATATTTTGGGGAGAGATATTTGAACGCAGTTGAACTTTTCGACAAAACTCGACAATATGTTACTATTGACATATTATTTTGTCTGCTGTATAATATTTTTATCAATATATCACATGATATTGAAAGGCGATGAAATTTTTATGTTTACAGCACATATATCAAATGATAAGGAGCGTATACAAACTGTTCGTGAACATTGTCTTGGTACTGCTGAAAGATGTGCAGGATACTGTTCAGTTTTCGGTGCGGAAAACATCGGAAGACTTGCGGGGCTTCTGCATGATGCAGGAAAGCTGTGTACCGATTTTGACAGCTACATAAAGGGCGACAGCAGATTCAG
>CADBQF010000292.1 GCA_902796705.1 Ruminococcus flavefaciens | reverse complement strand
AGTATGATATCTCTGCCGAAATCATCTGTGATCTTCTCTATCACATCAGTGAGTTCATCATTTTCGTCAGCGGGGACGATATCTTCCGGCGGCTTTACGTCCGTAATATCCGCATCATTTGTTCCGGCTTCCGGGATATCATGTCCGGCAGCAAGGAGAGCTTCAAGGCATTTCTTCGCTGATTCAACTCCGCATTCGGCGGCGTTTCTGTACCATTCGGCTGCTTTTGAAAGATCAGCCGCAACGCCTGAACCGGATTCATACATAGAACCGAGATTTTTCATAGCCGAGGGATTTCCGGCGGCGGCGGCTTTCTGATAGCATCTGAAAGCTTCTGCATCGTTCTTTTCAACGCCCCGTCCTTCACGGTAGCAGTTGCCGAGATTGTTCAGAGCCATGAGATTTCCTGCATCTATCGCCATACGGAAATATTTCACGGCACGCAGTTCGTTCCGGGCAGTTCCCTTTCCGTTCAGAAAGAGTACGCCGAGATTGTTCATTGCGATGCTGTTCCCTCCGACGGCAGCTTTGCTGTACCAGTAAACAGCCTGAACGTGGTTCTGTGAAGTTCCACTGCCCGTATCGTAGCACCAGCCGAGATTTTTCTGAGCTGTGATATCTCCCGATGATGCAGCTTTCTGATACCAGTAGAAAGCACTCGTGAGGCTTCTTGACGTACCTTTGCCGTCACGGTACATATCGGCAAGACCGCACATTCCTTTCGGAGAGCCCATTTTTGCAGCTTCATTGAAAAGCCTGAAAGCCTTTCCCTCGTCTGCCGGAACGCCCTTTCCGCTGAGATAGCAATTTCCGAGATTTGCCTTTGCGAGCGTGTTTCCGTGTTCGGCAGCCTGCCTGTAGAATCCGGCAGCTTTTGAAAAGTCCTGCTGAACGCCGCAGCCTTCTTCATACATTGAAGCGAGATTGTTCATTGCGGCATCATTTCCGTTTTCGGCAGCTTTGGTGAACCACATGACAGCAAGTTTCGTATCCGGTGCGATGCCGAGACCTTTTTTATAGCAGAGTCCGAGACTGCACTGAGCGGTCGGATCTCCGTTCACAGCTTTCCGCCACAAAGCCTGACTGTAAACTACTCCTCCGGTGGTCATAGGTCAGGCATCTCCTTTCGCCCAGCCGTAAGCCGATGCAAAGCAGTTTATAAGACGCTCTGCTGCATCTTCACGGATAAGAGTATCTGCCATGCGTGAGCGGAATTTTTCGTATCTCATGTCAGTATCCAGCGAATCATCGAGAATGATATCGGCAACACGCTCTGCGAGAGCGATTTCTATCATCTTCTTCTCCTGACGCAGTTTTGGTGCATAGTCAGCGAACATCGCAGTGAAGCGGCTGCTCTGCTTTATGATATCCCTGCCGTAATCACGGATTATATCTGATATAGCCTGAGCCATTTCGTCGGAGAATTTGCTGCTGCCGTCCTTTTTCGACTTGTCGGCAGCTTCATTGAGCGACGCTCCGCAGAAGGGACATACTGTCATTACAGAAGTGTTCCTGCCGGGATTCCATTCAGAGCCGCAGGCTTTGCAGCTCATCAGACACTGTGAGGAAGTATTCTTACCGGCATACGGATCGGGAACGCTCTGCATATTGTCGAAAGGAGAATTCCTCTGTTCGTTATGCTGAGCGAGCGTCTGGACGAGCCTGCTGAGCTGGTCATTCCTTGCCTGATCGGAAGAAGCATTGTTTCCGAGCTTTGAAGAGAGTCTTTCGGACATTTTCTGTCCCTCGTCGCTTCCGAGGTCGGCGGCTTTTTTATACCATTCATACGACTTGCTGATGTCCTTTTCGACACCTCTGCCGTAGTTATAGAAATTTCCGAGCCTGCACATTGCAGCAGTACTTCCGAGACCGGCTGCACGGGTGAGAATACGCACAGCTTCCTCAGTATTGCCCTGATTATATGATTCCATTCCCTCATTGAAAAGGAGTTCTGACTGGCTGGTCACCTGTACACGTTCCTGCTGAACGGGCATCGGAGGCGGAACGGACTGCTGATGCTGATACATAGGAGTTTCACCGAGCATCGATGCAAGGCGGTCGGACATTTTGCGTCCCTCGTCGCTTCCGTGGGCGGCGGCTTTTCTGTACCATTCATACGACTTGCGGATATCTTTTGAGACTCCTCTGCCATAGTTGTAGAAATTTCCGAGCCTGCACATTGCAACGACATTTCCGAGGTCTGCCGAGCGGCTGAGATATCTGACAGCCTGTTCTATATCTCCCCGGTTGTAATAATCCATTCCCTCTATGAAAAGATTTTCCGCACTGCCTGACGGCTCGCCGCTGAAAGCCTGTGTATTTCCGCCGATCGACTGCATACGTGCCTCCCCCTCTCCTGTATATGTATTGTAAACTGCTTCATCGTATATATCATTATTCGTATTTCCGGCTGCCTGTCCGAAATGCGTACCGCAGATGAAATTTATCATGCCGGTAATGACATCGACAATCTGTCTGAATCTGCCTGTAGTGCTGCAATTGCCGTTGAGCATCTCAAGACATTTGATGCTTGAGCCGTCCGACAGTTTCGCATATAGCTGATGACCGTAGCTGTTCTTCGCTATCCTGAAAGACAATACAGAATCGAACGGGACAGCCTGCTGCTTCTCCATAAGGCATTTGCAGTATATCCTTTTATTCGTAAGGACAGTCCCCTCTTTCGCACCTCCGAAGACCGTATCGTCATACAGGAATATAACGAACTCGTCCCCGTCAACGCCGTTCGGCATGGCACGCCTTAGCTTCTGGACGAACTTGTCATCGTTCTCCGTAAAGATATTGTTCTGTCTGAGGCCGCCGATCTGTGAAGCTGCTTCATAGAAATGCTGCATTATCAGGCTGATATCATTTATAGTTTTCACTTCCAGACCTCCTGTCAAAAAATACATCATATTTATTATACCATAACGAAGCATTTTCGTCAATAATCAGGAAAATATATCCTTGCATATATCACCATATAAGGCATATATTATCAGCGAGGTGATATATATGAAAGAAAAAGAAAAGAAGTCAGCGGAGAATGACGGTTATCTCTTTCCGGCTGCATCGTGGGGAGATATGACAGGTCTTATCCCCTCCGGCTTAAATGACGGCGAAGAAATAAACTCATACGAAAACATCTACCCCTATCTCCCGGAGGAGAAAAGCTGATATGCGGCAGACTTTCGTCTGTCACATTTGGCTTTTATACATAAAAACTGACTTTCAGGATTGACGATTCCTACAAATCTATATTTATGCACTTTACTTTTTTAATTAAATAATGTATAATGTTTTTAGCAGAGTATCTATCGTTTCACTTTCGGGAACGATAGCAGTAAAGTGGTGGTAAATCAATGAAAAACGGAGTCAAAATGCTTGACATCGCCAACAAGCTCGGAGTCAGCGTTGTCACAGTTTCAAACGCCCTCGCCGGTCGTGACGGCGTGAGCGAACAGATGCGTCGGAAGATCTGCGAAACAGCAGACAAAATGGGCTACCGGCCGTCAAATACAAAATCAAACAACAGAAAAAATGACCTGCAAAGAGCAGGCAAGAACATCGGTATCATTACATCTGAACTGTTCGTCGGTGCAAGAGGTACTTTTTACTGGCAGCTTACTGCCGATATCTCAAACTGCCTCTCGGAGCATAACCTCTCGACTATCTACGAGATAATCAGGACCGATACCGAAAAGGAAGGGATACTCCCGAATGTCGTGACTGAGGGCAAAGCCGACGGTTTATTCGTTATCGGTCAGGTCAGCAGGAGCTATATCCGTGAACTGAGCAAGATTGACATTCCTCTCGTTTTTGTCGATTTCTATGACAGCCGGTTCGATATCGATTCGGTAAACTCGGACAGCTTCCACGGAGGCTATATCCTCACTGACTACCTCGTGGAGAAAGGCCATAGAAAGATCGGATTCTTCGGCAATATCAACGCAACGAGCAGCATCAACGACCGCTTCCTCGGATATATCAAATGTATCATGGAGAACGGTCTGGAATACCGCTCCGACTGGCGTTTGGACGACCGCTCAGGAAGCGTGCTTTTCCTCGACAAGCTCGAATTCCCGGAGGAGATGCCGACAGCTTTCGTGTGCAACTGCGACGAGACTGCGTTCCGTGTCATATCAGCACTCAAATCAAAAGGGATACGTGTTCCGGAAGATATCTCCGTTGTGGGATATGATAACTACACCGTATCGAGCATCTGTATCCCGACTATCACTACCGTCGAAGTCGATATCAGAAAAATGGCTGAATCCTCTGTTGAGATAATGATGAAAAAGCTCGCTGATCCGGAATACTCCGAGGGACGCAGGATAATCAGCGGAAAACTCATCGTGAAAAACAGCGTTCTTGATATCAATTAGGAGGAACTTCGATGCTGATACATAATTTCATAGGTCATCTCACTACAATACTCAAACACAGGAAAAAAGTCAGAGAGAACTGCTTCCGGGCAGGTATATGGGGCAGAGGCCTTATCCACGACCTGTCGAAGTTCTCCCCTACTGAATTTATCCCCGGCGTGCTGTACTTTCAGGGCGACAGAAGCCCCAACGAAAAAGAACGTGAGGTCATCGGCTACTCAAAGGCATGGATGCACCACAAGGGCAGGAACAAGCATCACTTCGAGTACTGGACAGACTACAACACCGTCACGAAAAAACTCGAACCCGTCAGAATGCCCGACAAGTACCTCATCGAAATGTTCTGCGACCGTGTGGCTGCTTCAAAGACTTACAACAAGGAAAAATATACAGACGACTGCCCGCTGAAGTATTTTCTCCGTTCAAAGAACACACGAATGATAGAGGCATCGACCTCACACAGACTTGAATTTCTCCTGCGTATGCTCGCTGAAAAGGGCGAGGACTATACCTTCAGCTATATCAGGAGACTTGTGAGGAAAAAACACATATAGCTAATGTAGGTGAGTAATTATGAATATTAAAGAATTCTTATTAAGAGAACTAAATAAATATCCAGAATTAGTTGAACCATTTCAAGAAGAAATAGAAATAGAAGATGAAGGAAATAATGTATATTCAACTGGTGAAATAATACTTACCAGAGAAATAATTATAGATTTTTTAACAAAATCCGGATACGAAATCAATCAAAACAACTTTGATATGGCAAAACAACTGCTGGAATCAATGGATTCTCAAACTTTAAGGAATACACTTGTCAACGTCACCAAATCAATGGCAAAAAAATATAAAACCGTAAACCATTTAGATGATATGACAGAAAATGAACTTAACACGGTGTTAAATGTAGCATTATTAAATACAATAAAAAAGAATATCAATTATCAAAAATCTCTCAAATATGAATACGCTGTTGAAGCAATCAAAGATATTAATGGCAAAACAGATCTTGTTACTCTAAAAAAAGTATTAGATATTTATTCTAACAAAGGATATCGTGTTGTAAATATTTTTACTAATGAGGTCGGTAAAAATTCCAGAATATTGGGAAACGTTGAATTCAATTCAACCGCTGATCAAATAGTAATAATCTTTGAAAAACCTGTATTTGAGTAATAAAACACATATAAAAAAGGCCTGCCTTAGCAGACCTTTTCTTTTTATCCAAGACGTTTTCCGGGGATACTGTAGACATATTCGCCCTTATTGCTTACATACTGCATAAACTCATTATCAAAGATAACCCATGTTTTTCCGGCTTTATAGGCAACGAGCCTTACCTTTCCGGCATTTTCAAACGTGACATTGATCTCGGACATTGCCTTTATATCGATATCAAGGCCTCTCTCCTTATACGATGCCATGATAAAGTCATATTCGTCAGTATCTTCAAAATCCCTGATCTTTTTAACTTTCGTTTTCTTGATCTGAACATCGCCGCCGCAGCCTTTTTTGAGTGCTTTCATGTACTCGACCACGCTGTCGTATTCCGCCTTATTTAGATCAAGCTGAATGCCGTCTGCCTTTGCAGTCGTACAGTTATAGAATTCTATAACATCTACGTCATTGAGTGCCTTACAGTATTTTTTCAGAACGCCCTTAGGATTGTTTGACCTTATTGTAACGACTGCGATCACTGCAGCAGCCGCAAATAACAGTATCAGAAGACCAAGAAGAAACTTAAACGGCCCACGCATTTTCGTCTTGGGAGCTTCTCCGCCCGGAGCGGAATTTATATCAGACATAAAAAAACCTCGCATTAAATAATTTTCACGAGTATATCACCTTATTGTGATGATTCAGTGAAAACCATGTGACATTTTCCAAAAATGATATATTTATAAACATCAGAAGACAGTTCCACACCTGCTGATGCAATATTTTCAATATTGGTCGAAATCGCTATATAATTCCGTAGATTGTAGATTTTCATGGTTCGTATGCCGAAATATTTTTAAGAGTGAATTTTATCACAATAAAGTATTGCAAAAATTTCCCGGCAGTGTTATAATTTATGTGAACTGCGAAAGCAGAATTTATTAAAGGAGGTTTTTTAACAATGGCGTTAAAAAATCAGTATCTTATCGATCTTTTAGAAACAGTT
>CADBQF010000291.1 GCA_902796705.1 Ruminococcus flavefaciens | reverse complement strand
GTGGCGGAGCATCTTCCGAAAGACTGGTGCGACGGCTGGGATAACATCTTTTTTAATGTGACAGCCGAAAACCAGCGGCGTGCAGACGAGCGTATACCCATACTGCTTGAACTCCCTTTCAAGCACAAGGGCGTGATGTGTGCTCCATTCATCGGTCAGGTCAGTATGAGAAAATATCTTGAGACCGGACAGATCGAGCAAGTCCTCTGCGACGGCGAGAATTACGACGGTGCAAGATCATGTCATTACGATTGGGTGAAGCTCCTGCGGCAGGAATGTGTGGATAATAATGTGACATTTGTATTCTGCGGAACAGGACGGCGTTTTGTCAAGGACGGAAAACTCTACAAGCTGGAGGGGAATATCCAGTCGCAGCAGGCAAGAAAGTCGGGTATGAGCTTTCAGGGAAAGCCGGTACATTTCGACCTGTATGATAGCCTCGGATATCCGATCTCAGAAGATGACAGATACAAGCCTGTATTCAGAGAACGCTGTGAGACCTGCGGTATGCAGATGTGCTGTAACGGGTGCAGCAACTGCGGAAAATGTGAATAAAAACTTTACTGTAGCTTGGCACACAAATTGAACCGGTGGTTTTGATCAGCATGGGATACCTTATTTATATCCATATACGATAAACGACTGTTCATCTTCAATGTATCCATACGGGATACTGTATCGTTCAAGGATCTCCGTGACTTCATCTTTTTTATCATGTATTTCTGCTTCCGGAGGAAGCAAAACGCCTCTATGCCTGTATTCTGTGATAGTATGCCTTATCTTCAGCCATTCGATCTGAGCCGGCATAATATATCCCAGCTCTTCATCACCATTGTAATTCCAATAAACATCAGGCTCAGTCTCATCAGAAAGCAATTTGTACTGTATCTCAGTTTCAGGCAGTTTTTTACTGACAGCATCAAACAATTCGTGCCACTTTGTATCGTTCATGTATGATACCAGACCTTTGCTTTCAACGAACGATCTGATCTTTTCGCTTAGTGTCTTTTTATTGTCATACTTTCCGCTTTCAATATCATCGATCATGCTTTGCATTATATTGAAAAGCGTATCATCGATCTTTGTATATGCAAAACACGGCGAGATATACTGACCGTCACGCATTACATAATAACGCCCGTAACTGCGGCGGAACAGTGACTCGATAACAATAAAATGAATATTGCCTTTCCAGACCGCATCAAAAGCAGTCTGCCAGTATTTATTATCTTCCGGATTTTTTTCTATGACTTCTCCGCTGCGTGGATCAAGTTTTTCACGCAAAACATCATACAGCATATCATCACCAGCCTTATTATTTATTATCATTTTTATGGTGTCTGCGGTCATTTTCTGAGATACGCCCTCAGCTCTGCAAGTCTGCTTTTCATGTCACGGTAGCCGAGCCAGTACAATGCTCCGAGTTTATCCATATCGCCGTCAAAACGTGTGACCTCGACGGGCTTTGATGGGGCGATGAGGAATATCTCGCCGTCAGAAGCCTTTTCTTCAAGCATATCTGCCATTTCGTTGAAGTTATCATTGACTTTCTCCATACTGTCAAGCAGTTTCGGATATTTATGATACATCACTTTTGCGAGCCTGCTAAGTCCGGGTTTTCTTCGATATGAAAGCTCTCTTGTACGGACTGCTATCACTTTCTTTTCGCCCGACTGTTCTGCCCACGGGAACGGTATCTTTTCAGCACAGCCGCCGTCAAGATATGGTACTCCATTTATCATCACAGGTCTTGAAACATAAGGAACGGTCGCAGATGCCTGTACCGCTTTGAAAAGATCGCATTTGCCTTTTTCAAAGTATTCCGCCTTACCTGTCAGCATATTTGCAGCAGATACCGCCATTCTGCGTGAAGGATCGGCAAGACGCTTCCTATCAAGGGGAATATCCTTGATTATCTTCCTGAACAGATATGTAAAGCCTGTAATGCCGCCGTCCCTTTTCATCGCACCTATACCGCAGTAATTCGTATCGTGACGATAGGTAAGGTCTATCCTTGCACCCCAGCCGATCTGTCCCGAAACGTAGCCTATCGCTGACAATGCTCCTGCCGAACAGCCTGCAACTGAGGTGAAATTTATCCCGTTCATCATAAGGCAGTCAAGCACGCCGAGAGTGTACAATCCTTTCCAGCCGCCGCCTTCAAGAATGAGACAGCCGGGTGTCAGCACATCGCTTGCTCTGCCGACAGGAAGCTTGTCAAGATGTCTGTATACTTTCCTATTCATTTCATCATCGCTTTCTGTATAATGTATTATTATTTTTCCATGCTCCGCAGATCTATCATAATATCAATATCATCTCTGAATATGATATCATCATTGCCGAGCTGCCTGACGAAGAGATCGGCATCATCGGGATATATCAGGGAAGTCAGTGTCCTGAGCAGGCTGATCTTCTCAGCCGATTCCCCAAGCACCGCTTCAAGTGTACTCCAGCCGTCCTCCACCGGACTGTATATATCCTCTGCCATATCCGAAAACAGTCCGTATCCGCTTATCGGCTGCGACATTGCAAGGCACTGTGCATTATCGTATGAAAGCATTTTCTCTAAGACAGCATATTGTTTCCGGTCAAGCGTGATCCTGTAATGCTCCATATTTATCACCTCTGTTTTATATCTGATGATACAATTATATCACGCTCTTCCGTTTATTTCAACTGAGATCATAAAAGTCAGGCTTTTTGTAAATGCAGGTACACAAATATATATAAAAAACTATTTACTTTTGTGAATATTTATGTTATAATCATTATATATTATTATGATCGGAGGCATTTGTATGAAAGCTGACAAATACGCTGTTACAGGCGAGAAAAAAGTCGATATCCGCAAACTCCCCGTAAACAGCAAAAATGATAATGTTGACAAGGAAGAGATAATCCGTAAATATGAGGAGAACAAGGCGGAACTCGCTCTCTTGCAGGACAAGTTCTATGCTGACGGACGTGAGGGCATCATTCTGGTGATACAAGCTCTCGATGCTTCCGGAAAGGATTCCGCTATCAAGAATATTTTCAGCGGGATAAATCCGCAGGGCGTGAGAGTCCATTCTTTCAAGTCCCCTACCCCGACTGAACTCAGTCACGATTATCTCTGGAGGATACATCAGAACGTTCCTGAACGTGGCGAGATAGCTGTCTTCAACCGAAGTCACTATGAAGATATCGTCACCGTACAGGTCGAGGGGATAAAGCCCCATTATCATATGTCCGACAGAGTCATCGGCAAAAAAGACAGCACTTTCTTCGATGAACGCTGCCGTCAGGTCAACGATTTTGAGCAGTATCTCTTTGAGAACAGCTACAGGATAATAAAGATATTCCTCCATATCTCCAAAGAAGAGCAGACAACTCAGCTCCTTGAACGAATCGAGATACCCGAAAAGAACTGGAAGTTCCGCTCAGATGACCTCAAAGTCAGGGATAAATTCGACGCATACCTTGACTGCTTCAACGATGTCATCAACAAGACTTCCACTAAGAACTGCCCGTGGTACGTCCTTCCCGGAGATCAGCGGTGGTATACACGCTATCTCATGACGGAGATACTCCTTGATACTATGAAGTCATGCGATCCGCAGTATCCCGTTCTTCCTGACGAGGAAAAAGCCAAACTTGAGGAGAGCGGAAGAATACTCCGTGCTGCTCTCGAACAGCCGGAACCTCCTAAGAAGTCCAAAAAGAAAAAAGGCTGATACACAGGAAGACCTCCGTGAGATCTGCATTTCACGGAGGTCTTGTTTCTGTTTAGCCTATCAGAGAATTGAGGAATTCGCTTGTAGTCGGGAGTTTTGAAGTCTCTAAAGTCTTGGCTTCTATCATCTGGATTGCAAGTGCATCTGTAGGTGTGAGTCCCTTGGGATTATCAACACAGTCTGCATTCTTCATGCCCTGCTCGCTTATCGGATACTTGTCAGGATTTGCCTGATTCTGCATGATAAGAACAGCATCGGAGATATCAACAACGCTGTCACAGTTTGCATCGCCCCATACTACCTTTTCGGGTTCAGTCGGTGCAGTTGTGGTAGTAGTTGTAGTCGTTGTAGTCGTAGTTGTGGTAGTTGTCTCTTCCTTAGCTGCATTTGCGAATACAGTGTAGTTCACTACATTGCCGCTCATTCCGTTTGTACCGAGTTCAACGATCTCGCCGGCATTGAATGTCTTCTTGTAAAGGTCAAACGTTACATCATTGCTCGTAGCTGCTGTAGAACCTGTCTTTGTCCAGCCTGAGAGCCATGAAGGAACAGTTCCGTTTGCTTCTACTCTCTGATCGAGAAGTACGTATGCGTCTATCTTCTGACCTGCTGTGAACTGTGCAAGATCTGCATCTGTGTTCTTTGAGTTGCAGGCTGTCATGATAGCCTCTGCACCCTGAATCTCATTGGGGAGAGAAATATATGTATAGTCTCTGTCTCCGAATACGTTTGCTCCTGTAGATGAAGCTTCAGAGAGTTTCCAGTCATACTGATTAGCTGTATCCTTTACGACAAGATTTGTGATATACTTTGTGACAACAGGCTTTACAGGCTCATTGTTGAGAAGTATCTTCGGTCTTGCCGGGAGAGGTGCTTCACTGCCGAGGTAGTAGCTTACGTGCGGCGGCTGATTGTATGAAGACTGCTGGCAGCCGTTCTGCATACGGTACTGCATATCGTGCATGAGCGTTGTAAGACGCACATTCGTATCAGATGTGGTACACCATACACGGAGCTTTGTGTTGTCGTTCGTTCTGAGGATAAGTTCTTCTCTCCAGTCACCGAAGAGGTCAACTGTCATACACGGTACGCTCTTTGTGCTGTTGTTGGAAGAACAGCCGTCAGCCGTAAATACTGCCGATACCTTATTGATAGCCGTCATCTTTGTGATAGTATTTCCGTCAAGTATCTCACGCTCAAGGTCGCCGTCCCAGTAGATGAAGAAGTTCATTGCCGGACGGAGAGTTCCGATCTGCTGACCTTTTGCGTTATACATAACATTTGCCGGTCTTGCACCCCAGAGTTCAGCACCTCTGTTGTCCTTGTATACATTATCGGCAGCACAGCGGCCTGTATCTTCACCGGCATCCTGGTGGAAGATGATACTTCCGTTCTTTGCATCAACGAGAGATACACCATACGGTTGGTCTTCGTGGCAGAGCCATACTTCAAGTCCCTCACGGTCGGGATCAAGATCACCGAGGTGCATAGCATCACCGTGCTTCTGCTTTGTACTCCAGAGGAGCTTTCCGTTGTCATCGATCATGGAAGCTCCCATACAAACTTCCTGTTTGCCGTCGTTATCGACATCGGCTACCATTACGTTATGGTTTCCGCAGCCGTAGCCCGGATCGGAAGTATTGAATCCCGTATCATATACCCAGCGTTTAACGAGTTTCTTGTTCTTTACGTCTACAGCAGAAAGAGTAAGACGTGTGTAATATCCTCTGCCGTATACGGCTGACGGATGTTCTCCGTCGAGGTAAGCGATAGCACTGTTGTAACGCTCGCAGCGGTTTCCGTAGTTATCGCCCCATGTCTTCTTGGCATTTGCACTTGTAGCATCGCCTCTCGGAACAGGAAAATCTATCGTATCGAGAGCTGCACCTGTCTGTCCGTCAAAAAGTGTGAGGTATTCAGGGCCGTCGAGGACAGTACCGTTTGAATTTCTGTAGTCCTTGCCGCTGCTGCCTATGACATTTCCTTTTCCGTCAACAGTTCCGTCGCAGGTCTTGGTTATAAGCTCAGCTTTTCCGTCGCAGTCGAAGTCGGCAACGCACATCTGTGTGTAGTGCTGACCGGCACGGATATTGACACCCATATCTATACGCCAGAGCTGCTTGCCCTCAAGAGTATAGCAGTCGATGTATACCTTGTCCGTATAGCCTCCCTTTGAGTTATCCTGTGAATTGTTAGGATCCCATTTCAGGAATATCTCATACTGACCGTCGCCGTCAACGTCGCCTACGCAGCAGTCGTTCGGAGAATAGATGCTTCCCGGACTTTTCAGCGGAATATCGAAATAGTTGCTGTTTGATCTGAACTTGCAGCCGTCAGAGCCTACAACTTCGCCGTTCACCAGTGTATCGACACGATACGATGAATTTGCATTTCCGCCCTTATCGAGAAAGCTCGTTGCATCACCTGCTTTGCTCGTATAGATAAGAGTGTTGTCACGGTAGAGCCTGAACTCGGCATTGTCATCATCGTTTGCATTGAATCTCCAGCTCACGAACATACCATTGCCGGAATTCACTGCATAGATACCTCTGTCAAGGTATTCCATGATCGCCTTGCCGTTGCCTCCGACTCCGTAAGCCGCATCAGCATTCCGGCTGACGGTAATTTCGCCTGCTGAAGCAGCACAAACTGCTACAGAAGCGGCTGCCGCACAGAATCTTTTCAGATAATTCTTCATTTTTACATTCCCCCATAAAAATAATTTTATCATACACCGATCGCAGGCGTATGAAAGATGAACGCTTTATTCTGTTTTTAATTATACTATTTTATTCACAAATTTTCAATGACATATTGAACTATTTTATTGACATTTTATTGCAAATAAGATCAATATGATTTTTTTTAAAGGAGTAAACATATGTACATATATCAGCTCGGCTGGAACTGGAAGCACTCTGAATCATTTGCCATTGAACGTCCTGACGGTCATTTCGGCACTCAGCTCCTTCTGATAAAGACTCCGGCAAAGGTCAAAATAGGCGAGAATGACTTCATCATCGAGCCGAATACCGCTATTGTCATAGAAAGCTGTATCCCCCACTGTCTTTATGCGTATAACGGCGAATATGCCGATGACTGGATACGCTTCAATCCCGAAAAGGAGGATAATGAATTCATAAACCAGCTCGGTCTTTCACTCAACAGACCGATAAAGCTCGGTGACGGTTCCGTGTCGGAGCTTATCCATGCGTGCGAAGAGATATTCAATTCAGATGTCGCACAGAAAAACACTTCCCTTGACCTTATCCTGAAAGCCACCCTCACTCACATCAGCAAATACTGTCAGGGCACCGAAAAACAGCAGTACAGCCACTATGACGAATCTCTCGACAGGATACGTCAGGAGATATATTCTTCTCCGGAAAAGGACTGGAATATCCCGGAGATAGCAAAAGACCTCAGCCTCTCCTCCTCTCATTTTCAGAGGCTCTACAAAATGCGTTTCGGCATCTCCTGCATGAAAGATGTATGGTCGAGCCGCATGGAATACGCCAAGCAGCTCCTCGTCAGCACCAATTACACAGCCAGCGAGATAGCCGAAATGTCCGGATTCCAGAGCTATGAATATTTCTCCCGCTCGTTCGTGAAATACGCCTGCATCTCCCCTGCCAAATACCGCAAAAAATTCAGGGAATAAAAAAACCGTCCGGAGATCATTCAAAGATCCCGGACGGAATTTTTATTTACTGAGTTTCAGTTCGATTTGAGATAGCGTGAGAGCTTTTTCTTGCGTTTTGCTCTGTACATCACCTTATCGGCATCTGTGACAAAACCGAAGATATCCTCATGCTGATCGGGCGTTTCTATGATATATCCCGTACTCGCACTAAGCTCGAAGGGATCATCTGATTCATTGTTGATAGCGGTGATATTTCCCTGTATCCGTCTTGTGAGGTCAAGTGCCTTTTCCTCGGTGTAGCCTGCTCCGAACACGACGAATTCATCTCCTCCGAAGCGGCAGAAGATCTCGCCGTCCGTACATGAGTTCTTCAATACATCAGCGATATCCCTGATAGCACGGTCTCCTACATCGTGACCGTGACTGTCGTTGATGCTCTTGAGTCCGTCAAGATCGATGAACATGAGCATTATCGATAAGCGTTCATTCTGGCACTTTTCATATTCTTCGGCAGTAGCTTTAACAAATCCGTTCCTGTTGTATATTCCGGTGAAAGTATCGATAGTATAAAGGACTTCCAGTCTCCTTACCGAAGAATCAAGGCACATGAGCTTGCGGAGGTTTTCGAGCGAATTGCTTATACTGATAGAAAGCGTCTCGAACATCGGACTGTGTACCGATATGGTCGGATTCAGTATAGCCATATAGCCAAGACATCGCTCACCGAAATGGAGTGGGAATATGTAGTAGAATCTGCCGGATTTAGGTGATCTTGCTGCTCCCGGAAGAACATCTTTCGTACTGAGGCGTTCCTCGTCGTAGAAGACGCCCTGCTTATACGAGATAGCAGCGATCATCTCTTCTGTGTAAGAGCGTGGGATCTCGGATTCCATATATGAAGAACCGTTGTCCTCCTTGCCTATATCCCAGTTATCGCACAGGCAGAAGTAGAACTCCTCCGGGTTTATATCCGTGACGAGCTTTTTCATGACAGCGATATACTGTTCATACGTATTGCAGCCGAGCAATGCACATGAGAGCCTGTTGAAAAGCGAAAGATACGACTGTGACTGCTCGAATTTGGAGTAATTCCTGTAATTGAGTTCCTTATATTCAGATATATCCTGGACTCTGTCGCTCCGGCAGCCGCAGCTCTCTGTGAAATGCGGGTGCATCTCCAGTATCGTGCTGCGTTTCCTCGGCTCATTGGCGAAATGGTCAGCAAGTATCTGACAGGCAAGTCTTCCTGATTCTTCGAGCGGACGCTCAACGGAAGTAAGCTCGACCTGATAATTATGCGAATCGTAGGTATTATCGAAGCCCGTGACCGAGATATCATCGGGAACTTTATAGCCTGCCTCTGCAAAACGGCTGACAGCAGAAGCTGCCATGACATCATTTGCACATATCACGGCATCGGGAAGCTTTTTCCATGTTCTGAGAAGATATTCAGCAGCACTTCTTCCGGAAGGAGCTCTGAAATCGCCGTAGTATATCTCATTTCTGTCTATATCGATATCATGCTCTTTCAGCGTTTCGAGGAAAGATGCGAGCCTGTCGGCACTTTCCGGATTATCCTCCGGGCCTGAGATATAGCTGAATGTACGGCAGCCGTGTTTTGTTATGAGATGCTCTGTGACGGTACGCATAGCCTTTTTATTGTCTATGCCTATATGATAAAGGCCTGGTATATCATAATCCATGCTCACGGCGGGGATCTCTGCTTCCTTTATCCTTGTGAGGATATCATTTACAACGGGAGGATTATCGATAGTGTTAGTCAGAAGGATCGCTCCGTCATATCTGCTGAAATCCGGGAGGGTGAATATATTGAACTCGCCGGTATCATGCCTTGGATTATCAAGAGAGCCAATCGATGAAACAAAAGCTTCGACATTTACCGAACATGAAGCGGCTGCTTTCTCGATGCCCCTGAGAATTGCACACTGGTAGGTCTGATCTATACCTGCTATGATAAGTGCGATCCGGTATCCGGCCATGCAGTATCTTCTCCCTTCTAAAATAGTCTACATCTATTTTACAATAATTCCGAAAAAAAATCAATAGGAACAGCATATTATATCTGATGAAATTATTAATTTTTTATTAATATGATACAAAGCATTGAAGATGTCCTCTTTTATACCTCCTGTAATTTCTTCTGCTGTTCAGTCTTTTCTTCCGGAAGATTTCTTATATAATGAAAAAGGAACTGCTGTGCAATGCCGGCGTTTTCCGAAAGATATTCCGGGAAGCCGTCCGGATAATATTCAGCAAGTACACGCTTTATCCATACATCTACCGGAAATGCCTCTGTGCGGTGCATTCCGTACAGAAGAACACATTCAGCTACTTTCGGGCCGACTCCCTTTATCTCCTTCAATGCCTTTCGTGCTTCATCTATCGGCATGGAAGATATCGCAGAAAGGTCGGTAAGCCCTCCTGCTGTTCTCTTTGCGGCATCGCAGAGATACTTTGCCCTGAAACCGCTCCTGAGATACGAGAGGGAATCTTCATCTTCGGCTGCAAGTTCCTCAGGAAGCGGAAAATGTCCCTCATAATGTCCGCAAAGACGGTCGATTATGCCCTTTATGCGTGGGATATTATTGTTCTGGGAAATAATGAAGGATATGAGCGATTCCCAGCTATCCTGCCGGAGAAGCCTTATCCCCGATGCGAACTTGCAGGCTTCCGAAAGAGTCCTGTCCTCGGAGAACTGCCGTTTAAGCTCGGAATAATCGGTATCAAGATCAAAATAATCTTTCCACTTTGAGAGGAACTCTTCCTCTCCTGTATCATGAAAAAGAAATTTTCCCTTTTCAAGCTGTGAGACTTTAAGGAAACTGTCAAGGAAATATCCCTCATATGTACAGTCATATCCGGCTTCGGTCTTCTTCCACCTGAAAGCCTGCCCGCAGTCGAGCGTTTCGTCGAGATCGAGGTCATTCTCGTAAAGAATGACTCCTTCCGGTCTTACATCTATGTCCATACTTTACCTCCGATTTTATTGCCGGACTGTAAATTATCGTCAGGCACTTGATTTTTCTTTTAAATTATACTAAAATATTATTAATAATTCAAGTATAAGGAATGATAATTTTTGAAAAAACTACTGATGATATCACTCGCTCTGCTCTGTATGACAGGCTGTTCGCTCAAACAGGAGACTCAGCAGGAAAATACAAGAAGCATCGAGATGCCGTCTTCTTCATCTTCTTCTGATACGGAGAAAGAAAAAGAGACGACTCAGCCCACGACCGTTTTTGACAGTATGCCCGATCTTACCGGTATAAGACCGGCTGACGGCACATTCATATTTGATGATGCAGGCATTCTCAGTGAAAAGGATCTCTCTGACTGCAATGACTTCGCTGGTCTGCTGTATGAAGACCACCTCATAAATACCGCTGTTCTCACAGTCGATGATCTGCACGATATGACTCCGCATGAATACGCTGAAAAAGCATTCGATGATATATACGGCAGCATGGGAAGTGCTATGATACTTATAATAAACAACGATACCGATCAGGATTATCTCTACCGCACGGGAAGCTGTTCACGCTTCATTTCCGATGCCGATGAAAACAACGCATTTTTCTGGGCTACCAAGGATATCGTCACTGATGATTACCGTTCGGGAATACTCCGCCTGCTCGGACTTGGCTCGGAGTGTCCGGAGCATATCTTCGATAATGCGATGATATTCTCCGATGAAGAATGTGCTGAACTCGAAGATATTCTCTCCGGTAAAAATACCAATATAGCCGTTCTTGCCACGACAAATTCCACCGAACGCACAAATGAAGAGATATGTCAGGATTACTGCGACAGACGATTCAAAGACACAGAAGGCATCATGATAATGCTCGACAAGAAGACAATGACCTTTACCGCTCTACCGGAAGATTCCGTTCCGGCTGAACTGAAGACTGCTCTCTCAGACGCTGTACTCAGGGACGGAAAAGAATTCGACACGCTGTGCAGTATCCTCGAAGACGTAAAATAGACCTGCACGCTCTGCGACATCTCTGTCAGTTCAATACAGATCATGACATATCATAACTGCATATGCCGGAGTTTTCGCTCCGGCTGAAAAAGGAGTGATAGACTATGCCGCCTCACGGAGGCCCCGGCAGACAGCAGTTCCTCACGGAAGAGGAAAAGAAAAACGCCCCGAAGGTCACAAGTGCTTTGCTGAAAAGAGTATTCTCATACCTTTCACCGTACTGGAAGCAGATGACTGTGGTTTTCATTGCGATAGTCCTTTCATCAGTGCTGAATCTTCTGCCGTCTGTGCTGACCGGTAAAATGATCGATGAAGGTCTTATCGGGAGAGATATGAAAAAGCTCATTTTCTTCATCATTATGTCGCTCGCTGTGACATTGGGTGCAAATCTCATAGGTGTCCTCGAAAGCTATATGAATACGTGGATAGCTCAGCATATCACTTTCGATATGAGGAACAAGATGTACGCTCATCTGCAAAAAATGTCACAGAGATTCTTCACGACAAACAATCAGGGAGATATCATCACACGCATGACGAGCGATATATCCGGTGTACAGCAGATCATAACGAACACCCTGACAAGTATCCTGTCAAACTCCATAACACTTACTGTCGCCCTGATAGTCATGTTCAGACAGAACTGGATGCTTGCTCTCGTCGGTATCGCAGTAGTTCCGCTTTTCGTGATACCCACACGAACAGCCGGACGCACACGCTGGTCTATCACAAAGGATTCACAGGCGTGCAGCGATGAGATAAACGGCATACTCAATGAGACACTGTCAGTGAGCGGTCAGCTCCTCGTCAAGCTTTTCGGCATGGAAAAGAGAGAATACGACAAATACGTTGATGTCAACAAAAAATACATAAAGCTCAATATCCGTGAGAGCATGGCAGGACGCTGGTTCAGGGTGGCACTCAGTACGTTCTCGTCGGTAGGCCCTATGCTGATATATCTTGCCGGCGGCATATTGATGCTGAAATACGACAAAGACCTGACAGTCGGAGATATCACCGTTCTTGTTTCGCTTCTCGGAAAAATGTACGGCCCGGTGAATCAGCTCCTCAATATACAGGCTGACTGGATAAGATCAATGGCTCTTTTCTCAAGAATATTCGACTACTTCGATATGCCTGTGGAGATAGAGAACGCACCTGATGCAGTATCACCTGAAAAAGCTGTGGGCAATGTCGTTTTCGATCATGTCGGATTTTACTATGACAAGGACAGAACGATACTTGAAGATATAAATTTCACTCTCAGCAGCGGAAAATGTATTGCAGTCGTCGGCCCATCTGGTTCGGGAAAAAGTACGCTCGTCAACCTTATCCCAAGGCTCTATGACGTTACTTCCGGAAGCGTCACATTTGACGGTATTGACGTAAGAAAACTTGATCTTTCGTTTCTCAGGAAAAATATCGGCATAGTCAGTCAGGAGACTTACCTTTTCAACGGAACTATCCGTGAAAATCTCCTCTACGCAAAACCCGGTGCCACGGAAGAAGAACTCATAAATGCCTGCAAACAGGCTAATATCTATGAATTCATCGAAAAGCAGGAACTCGGTCTTGATACTGTCGTCGGAAACAGAGGACTTAAACTCTCAGGCGGCGAAAAACAGCGTATCTCTATTGCAAGAGTCCTGCTGAAAGATCCAGTTCTTATGATATTCGACGAGGCAACTTCCGCCCTTGATTCCATATCAGAACAGAAGATACAGGACGCTATCGAACCGCTCATCACTTCAAGAACGAGCATTCTCATAGCTCACAGATTATCAACGATACTCGCCGCCGATGAGATACTCGTCATAAAAGACGGAAAGATCGCAGAGAGAGGCTCTCACAGCAAGCTTGTCAATGCAGGCGGTGTCTATACCCAGCTCTACGAAACACAGTTCAGCAAAGCTGCCGGCAGCGATCCCGTCAGCTTTGAATACACCGAAGGCGAGGACTGACAGAATATCCCCGGAGTACAGATCGGTACTTATAAAGAGAAGCGTGTCTTTTATTGAGGAAAACCCTTTTGAAAAAGGGTTCTTCCTCAAACTCCCTTCCTAAAACTTTCAGCGTAAAATTTCCCCTGACGGGACGCTCTGGCAAGTCTTGCCGTAAACGATAGCTATCGTGAGCGTCCC
>CADBQF010000290.1 GCA_902796705.1 Ruminococcus flavefaciens | reverse complement strand
TGTTAAAAGTCTTTGGAAGGGGGTGTGGGGGAGAACCTTTCCTCAGAAAGGTTTCCCCCACTAAAAGGTATAAACTTCTTTATAAGCGGTCATTATTCAAATTCGTAATCGCCGCTGTAGTTCTTTTTGAATTCCTCGAACACTTCGCTGAGGAGATCATCGTCCTCTACTGAAACGAAGTCGTCATATTCGGGATCTTCGCCGGGGAGTATCTCCAGGATAACGACTTCATCATCTTCGTCATCGAAAGGCAGGAGAACAGCGAAAAGCCTGTCCTTGTACTCAACAGTGCCGATTATCTCAAATGAAACATCATTTCCGTCATCGTCAGTAAGGGTTATATAATCCTCATTATCGTCTTCGAGTTCCTCGATATCTTTTTCGTTATTATCGCTCATAGCAATACCTCCTTGTTTATTTCTATCATTTTAACATACAATCAGTGAAAAATCAATAGTTTATCGAAGATATCCGGCAGGAAAATTGCTTTATGGCTCATTTACATCTGACTGATAATATGTTATACTATTATCATGAATATTTTTCGGAGGTAGATCAATTGATAACTGTAAGCAATGTCAGCGTCCAGTTCGGAGGAACTACGCTTTTCAAGAATGTAAACCTTAAATTCACAAACGGCAACTGCTACGGCGTTATAGGTGCAAACGGTGCAGGAAAATCCACTTTCCTCCGTGTGCTTTGCGGAGACCTTGAACCGGCTTCCGGTGAAGTGGTCATGCCGAAGGAGGAGCGTCTGAGCGTCCTCAAACAGGATCACTTCGCATACGATGAGTACACAGTGCTTGATACCGTTATAATGGGAAATGCCCGTCTTTATGAGATAATGCAGGAGAAAGACGCTCTCTATGCAAAAGAGGATTTTTCAGAGGAGGACGGCGTAAAGGCTTCCGAACTTGAAGGAGAATTCGCAGAACTCAACGGCTGGAAAGCAGAATCAGACGCTTCAAAACTCATACAGGGACTCGGACTGCCGGAGGATATACTCTATTCACAGATGGCATCTCTCTCCGGTAATGAAAAGGTAAAAGTCCTGCTCGCACAGGCACTTTTCGGAAATCCTGACATCATACTCCTTGACGAGCCTACGAACCACCTTGATATAGATGCAGTAAAGTGGCTGGAAGAATTCCTCTCGGAGTATTTCGGTACAGTTATCGTTGTATCGCATGACAGACACTTCCTTAACAATGTATGTACTCACATAGTCGATATCGATTACAACAAGATCAAGATGTATGTCGGAAACTATGAGTTCTGGTATGAATCGAGCCAGCTCATACAGCGTATGATAAAGCAGCAGAACAAGAAGAACGAGGAGAAGATAAAGGAACTCAAAGACTTCATCGCCCGCTTCTCGGCAAATAAATCAAAGTCCAACCAGGCAACTTCAAGGCGTAAGCTCATCGAGAAACTCACCGTTGAGGAACTCCCTGCATCGAGCAGAAGATATCCTTTCATCGGATTTGATATGGACAGGGAGCTTGGAAAAGATATCCTCCAGGTAGAGGGCATCTCAAAGACAGTTGACGGAGTAAAGCTCCTTGACAATGTGAGCTTTACGCTCGGCAGAACTGATAAAGTCGCTTTCATCGGTGAGAGCGAGCAGGCTATCACCATGCTCTTCAAAATACTCATGGAAGAGGAACAGCCTGATTCCGGTTCGTTCAAGTGGGGAGTATCAGTAACGACTTCATATATGCCGGTAGACAATTCCGAATACTTCAACGGCTGCGAGCTTTCGATCCTTGACTGGATAAGACAGTATTCCGTAAAGGACGAGACAGAGACATATCTTCGTGGCTTCCTCGGACGTATGCTGTTCTCCGGCGACGATGTCTACAAGCCGGTCAACGTTCTCTCCGGAGGCGAAAAGGTGAGATGTATGTTTTCGAGAATGATGCTCTTCGGCTCTAATGTGCTTCTTCTTGACCGTCCTACCAACCACCTTGACCTTGAAAGCATCACAGCTGTAAACAACAGCCTTATCAATTTCAAGGGAGTAGTCCTCCTTGCATCTCACGACCATGAGATAATGCAGACAACGGCTAACCGCATAATCGAGATAACTCCCACAGGCTGCATCGACAGACAGGGTACATACGAGGAGTACATCGAGTTCCGCAAAAATAATAATGTCTGACAGACTTCAAACGACTTGACAAGCCCTGATTTATGGTGTATAATAGTAACATATCATTAAAAGCTGTGACGAAGAGTAGTAACCGCTGCATCGAAACGCAGAGAGCTGCCGGAGGGTGTAAGGCAGTATGAGAAAGGCGGCAAAGTAGCTCCTGAGCTTCACGGGTGAAATAACAGTAGTCCGTGACGTGTTCCTCACGTTAAAGGGGAGGCAGTTGGAACGACTGCACAGAGTGCGGATAGATTCTATCCGAATTCAGGTGGTAACACGGATAATATCCGCCCTGGACCTTTTTAGGTTCAGGGCGTTTTCGTTTATTGTCTGAAAAATATCATGTCAAAAATTTATATTTCAATATCACGGAGGTACATAATGGCAAAAGAACTTGCAAAATCATACGATCCGAAAGATTTCGAGGACAGGATCTATGCCGCATGGAACGACAAGGGTTGTTTCAGAGCTGAGGCTGATCCGAAGAAGACTCCATACACTATCGTTATCCCGCCGCCGAACATAACAGGTCAGCTCCACATGGGACACGCTCTTGACGAGACACTTCAGGATATCCTTATCCGTTACAAGAGAATGAGCGGATACAGTGCTTTGTGGCTCCCCGGAACAGATCACGCTGCTATCGCTACAGAGGCAAAGATAGTTGAGGCTATGCGTAAAGAGGGCATCACTAAGGAAGACCTCGGACGTGAAGGCTTCATGAAGCGTGCATGGGAATGGAAAAAACAGTACGGCGGACGTATCGTTGAACAGCTCAAAAAGCTCGGCTCTTCCTGCGACTGGTCAAGAGAGAGATTCACAATGGACGAGGGTTGCTCAAAGGCTGTAAAGGAAGTATTCGTAAAATACTACGAAAAAGGCCTTATCTACCGTGGCGAGAGGATCATCAACTGGTGTCCGAAGTGTAAGACTTCTCTCTCTGATGCAGAGGTAACTTACGAAGATCAGGCAGGCCATTTCTGGCATCTCCGCTACAAGATCAAGGACAGCGACGGCTACCTTGAACTCGCTACTACTCGTCCGGAAACGCTCCTCGGTGATACTGCCGTAGCTGTAAACCCCAATGACGAGCGTTACAAGGATCTCGTAGGAAAGACAGTTATCCTCCCGATAGTTCACCGTGAGATACCTGTTGTTGCAGATGACTATGTTGAAATGGATTTCGGAACAGGCGTAGTTAAGATAACTCCTGCTCACGATCCTAACGACTTTGAAGTAGGCCTCCGCCACAAGCTCCCTGTCATCAACGTCATGAACGACGATGCAACTATCGTTGACGATTATCCGAAATACGCAGGAATGGACAGATACGAAGCAAGAAAGGCTATCGTTGAAGACCTCGAAGCAGAAGGTGCTTTAGTCAAGATCGAAGACTACAGCCACAATGTCGGCACCTGCTACCGCTGCGGAACTACAGTTGAACCCAAGGTATCAACTCAGTGGTTCGTAAAGATGAAGCCCCTTGCACAGCCGGCTATCGATGCTGTTAAGAACGGCGATACAAAGTTCGTTCCGGAGCGTTTTGACAAGATATATTTCCACTGGCTCGAAAACATCAAGGACTGGTGTATCTCCCGTCAGATCTGGTGGGGACATCAGATACCTGCTTTCTACTGCGATGCCTGCGGAGAGATGACAGTAACAAAGGAAAGCTCATGCAATTGTCCTAAGTGCGGCAAGCCCATGAGACAGGATCCGGATACTCTCGATACATGGTTCAGTTCGGCACTGTGGCCTTTCTCGACGCTCGGCTGGCCTGAAAAGACAGAAGACCTCGACTATTTCTATCCGACGAACACGCTCGTTACCGGATATGATATCATCTTCTTCTGGGTAATAAGAATGATGTTCAGCGGTCTGGAGAATATGGGAAAAGTTCCGTTCGACACAGTTCTCATTCACGGTCTTGTACGTGACTCACAGGGACGCAAGATGTCGAAGTCTCTCGGAAACGGAATCGATCCCCTTGAAGTCATCGACGAGTACGGTGCTGATGCCCTCAGATTCATGCTCGCTACAGGCAACTCACCCGGAAACGATATGCGTTATATCGATGACAAGGTAAAGGCTGCACGTAACTTCGCAAACAAGCTCTGGAACGCATCACGCTTTATCATGATGAATCTTCCGGAAGACTTTGAGTTCACAGGACTTCCCGCAGAACTCGAAGCAGAGGACAAGTGGCTCATCAACAAGTTCAATACTCTTGCAAAGGAAGTAAATGAGAACCTCGAAAGATATGAGCTTGGCGTTGCTTCACAGAAGATATACGACTTCATCTGGGACGTATACTGTGACTGGTACATCGAGCTTACAAAGCCGAGGATACAGGCAGGCGGCGAGACAAAGGCAAAGGCTCAGGCTGTTCTTGTATGGGCAATGCAGGGAATGCTCAAGCTCCTCCACCCGTTCATGCCTTTCATAACAGAAGAGATATGGCAGGTACTCACAGGCGGAAAGTCGATGATAATGCTCGAAACTTATCCGACATATGACAGCTCGATAAATTACGCAGACGAGGAAGCAACATTCGAGAAGGTCATCTCAGCTATAAAGGCAGTACGTAATGTCCGCACTGAGATGAACGTTCCTCCGTCGGTAAAGGCTAAGCTCATCATCGAGACAAGTGAGCCGGAGATATATCAGAATGCCGCACTCTTCTTCGAGAAACTCGCATCTGCTTCATCAGTAGAGACAGGCAGCAGCGTACAGCACGAAAACTGTGCAAATGCCGTTACCGATTCAGCACGTATCTTTATCCCTATGGACGAACTCGTTGACAAGGAGAAAGAGATCGCACGTCTTGAAAAGGAAAAGGCAAAGGTACAGAAGGATATCGACTTCCTCAGCGGAAAGCTCAATAATCAGGGCTTCATCGCAAAAGCTCCCGAAAAGCTCATAGAGGCTGAAAAGGCAAAGCTTGCAAAGGCTGAGGAGAAAATGGCAAAGATCGAGCAGTCGATCAAGGCATTCCAGAAGTAATGGATATGTATGACCGGCGGTCTTCACCGGCATCATAAATAAAAAGAGCCTGTGATAAAGTCCGGCTTTCCGTCCGGACTTTGGCGGCTCAGAGAGGTGAATCCAATGATAAAACACATCGTAATGTTCAAGTTCAAGGATACGAACGGAAAAACAGCCTATGAAAATGCCCTTGAAGCAAAAGAACGCTTCAACGACGTTATCGAAAACGTTAAGTGCATGAAAAAAGGCGAACTCGTTATCAATTCCAAAGATGCCGACCAGACGAACTACACCGTTTCACTGATATGCGATTTTGAGAGCATCGACGATCTCAACGCCTATCAGGTACATCCGGCACATCTTAAATTTGCTGAGTTCACAGGCAGCGTCAGAACAGACCGTGCCTGCATAGATTACGAATTCTGATAACTCAACGGAGGAACAACTATGGTAGATGTAAAAGGAAAATGGGTGCTTATCACAGGTGCGAGCAGAGGCATAGGATACCTCGCCGCTCTGTATATGGCGAAGCTCGGCTGCAATCTCATTCTCCACAGCAGAGATGCGGCACACCTTGAAAAAGTTTCACAGGAAGTAAAGGCTCTCGGTGCAGATGTGCGTATAGTATCAGCAGAACTCTCCGATCTCGGTCAGGTAGAGGAAATGTGCAGAGAGATAGACAGCATGGATATCCCGGTAGACATAATACTCAACAATGCAGGACTCCAGATAGCATACAGAACAGATTATCTTTCGACACCGGCTTCAGATTATGACATAAGCTTCAAAGTAAATACCACAGCTCCTATGATGATATGCTACCATTTCCTCCCCGGCATGAAAGAAAGAGGATTCGGCAGGATAGTAAACACAACGAGCGGCATCGACCTTGAACCGGAGCAGGCAGGATATTCCGGTGCAAAAGCTGCTCTCAACAAGGTCACGAGAGATCTCGGACTCAAATATGACGGCACAGACATAACACTCAGCCTTACAGATCCCGGCTGGTGCAGAACAGACCTCGGCGGCCCTAAAGCACCTAATTCTCCGGAAAGTGCATTGCCGGGCGTTCTCGTCGGAGCTTTCATTGACGATAAGAAGTGCGGCAGGATATTCCCGGCTCAGGAATTCACTGGTCTCTCTCTCGAAGAAGCCGTTGCAAAAGCTGAAAAACAGGAGTCAGTCTACTGATATGGATCTCAATGAGTGTATGGAGTTCATAAACTCCTACAGCAAAACAGGCGGAAAGATCACCGACCTCTCACGGGCGGAAGACCTCATGCAGAGGCTCGGTGATCCGCATAAGAAATTAAAATTCGTCCACATCGCCGGCACGAACGGAAAAGGCTCGGTAACGGAGTATATCTCAAATGCTCTCATAGAGTCAGGCTACCGGACGGGACAGTTCACCTCGCCGTATATCCTGCGGTATACAGACCGCATCAGGATAAACGGCAGCGATATCGATGAAGAGTCGCTCTGTACGATAGCGGAAGAGGTAAAGAGCAGAGTCTCGGACAGACCTTATTCACAGTTCGAGATAACAATGGCGATAGCTTTTCTATGGTACGTCCGTGAGAAATGCGATGTCGTCGTGCTTGAAACGGGCATAGGAGGTCTTCTTGATTCAACGAATGTGATACCTCCGCCGCTCGTATCGGTCATTACATCGATATCGCTCGATCATACGGCTATCCTCGGAGATACTGTAGAAAAAATAGCCGTCCAGAAGGCAGGCATAATCAAGAAAGGCTCGGCTGTCATACTCTCTGAGGGAAATCCCATAAGCGTAAGGGATATCGTCATGAGTACGGCAGAAGAAAGAGGTGCGGAGTTTATCCCGTGCGAGCCTGTCAGACCTGCCCCGGAAGGCGGCATATTTGCTCCTATGATATACAGGGGCATAAAACTAACACCCGGTATGCCGGGCGTTCATCAGTTCATAAACGCACAGACAGCGATAACAGCCTGCATATATCTCCGGTCATTGGGGTTTGAGATACCGGAGAGTGCGATAATAAGTTCAGTAGAAAATACACGCATCAAGGCGAGGGTACAGATAATCGACGGAGAGCCGACAGTCATCGTGGACGGCGGCCACAATCCGGCGGGAACATCTGCTCTTGCAATGACGCTGATGTATTTCAGCAGCAGAGGGAAGAAGATCTATACCGTCATGGGAATGGTGCGGTCAAAGGATTTTGTCGAGAGCGTGAAGAAAATAGCACCTCTCTCGGACGGATTTTTTGCTGTAGACGGTTTCGCTCCCGATACTGTACCTGCACTGGACATATCAGATCTCGCTGATCTTTACACAAGGTCAGAAGTATGCAGCTCGCTTGGGGAAGCTGTCACAAAAGCAAAAACACTCGCTCTTGAAAACGGCGGCATAGCAGTCGTATGCGGTTCGCTGTATCTTGCGAGCGAGTATCTCAATGATATTTGAAAGGGATAAAGGGAAAAATCATGTCAGACACCGATTCTGAAAATCCAGGGGTGGATACAGTATCTTTCACTGAACAGGTCTTTTGTTTGTTGATTTTATTTCTCTTATCTTATGAAGCAAATAAACATTCAGTGAAGGAGATACGGTAATGAAAAAATTATCAATTTTTTTTCTGATCGTTTCACTCGTTCTTGTGGGAATGGGCATATTCGATAACAGACATTCATTCATGCTTGAAAGAAAATGTACAGAAACTGCAACAGGTGAAGTCGTTGAAGTTTACGAAAATGTCGATGATGTAACAGAAGGACAAAGATACGAACAGAAGTACAAGACTTTTTATGATATCACTGTTAATTTCGAGGCAGCCGACGGTACGGTCTGGTATTCCGGCAGAGAACATCTCACCACGAATCCGGGAGAGGGAAGCAAACTAAATGTAAAGTACGATCCGGATTCACCGTCAACAAATTATATATCTGATTATCCGCTTGAAAAGGGAATGGGATGTTTTTTATTCGCAGCATTTCCGTTCGTTTTATCGATCATATGCTTTGCAGGTCATCTTATTGACCGCCGCAAAAAAAACGTATAAAAGAAAGGGATCATTATGGCAGCTTCAAGAAATACACATTCAAAGTCGTTCGCACTTCTCATATTCATCATAGCACTTGTCTTCCTCGGCATCGGAGGATACATGAAATGGCAGCAGATACAGCTCCACAAAAAATGTACTTCTAATGTTACCGGCAGAGTTGAAACGGTATTCAAGAACGTAAAGTCCTCACGCAAGACAAAAACCGGCAGAAGGATAAAGAAATACCAGTATTCAGTTGATGTATCGTACACTGTAAATGATGAAGGATACATCGTCACTGTTGAAAAACTCCAGCACGCACCAGCCGCACGTTCGACTGTATCAGTAAAGTACGATCCTTCCGATCCGAAAACAGCATATCTTCCGGCATATGAACCTAACGGATATCTGTCATTCATGCTCTTCGGCGGTGTGGCGGTCATACTCTCGATAATGGAGCTTGTCGCCGCCCTGAAACGACCGTCCGGCGACAGTTGAGTTCGTTGCTTATAAGGAAGTTTATATCTATTATTGAGGGAAATCCTTTTGAAAAGGGTTTCCCTCTGCTAAAAGGTATGCTCTGTTACAAAAAAGATCCCCTTACCGGTCAGCTTCGGTAAGGGGATCGTTTATTTTATTAAGTTACTGCTCTGACTGATGAGTCACTATCAGTTTAATTCAGATCAAACGCAGCCCTGAGCCTTCATAGCCTCAGCTACTTTGAGGAAGCCAGCGATGTTAGCACCAGCCATGTAGTTGCCTTCCATGCCGTACTCCTTAGCAGCATCGTCGCAAGCCTTGAAGATAGACTTCATGATGCCG
>CADBQF010000289.1 GCA_902796705.1 Ruminococcus flavefaciens | reverse complement strand
GTTATCTCGCAGATATATGCACGGTGGTAGGGATCTTTCGCATAGAACTTCTCGTCGTAACCGTCATCGGCGGTAAATCCGGATTTCTCCATATCATACGCATAGAGCTTTCTGCAAACGAGAACGAGGTCAGCCTGCTCGAAAGTCACACAGCCGTCTGTTTCAACGGGAACAAGACCTGTTTCGGCGGCCTTGTCGCAGTCTCTTCCGGAATGTGAACCGCAGTATGACAAAATGTTCCTGTACTGCTCACCGAGGAAAGAAGCCGTGAAGCATTCGCCTTTCTCGATGTACTCATAAGTATATCTGTTCGGTCTGATGTAGCAGGTGAGGACGTTTTTGTTCCAGAGAACGCCGAGCTGTCCCCATGAAGCCGTCATTGTGTTGTAATTACCGGGAGTTCCGCCTGTAATGAGCATCCACTCCTTGCCGATCTTATCGAACGGGCTGAATTTAAGGTCAGATAAATTTACTTTTTTAAGTGCCATGATATTTCCTCCTTTTATATTCATCTGAAAATATCACAGCGACCTGCTCAGACTTTTTTGAGTGCCGCCTTGTACCTCAGACGGAGCTTATCCGTGATAAGGGCGATAAATTCAGAATTTGTGGGTTTTCCTTTTCCTGTATCGACCGTATAGCCGAAGAAGGAATTGAGCGTATCTACATTTCCCCTGTCCCATGCTATCTCAATGGCATGGCGGATAGCTCGCTCTACTCTTGAAGAAGTAGTGTCGTATATGCCGGCTACTGTCGGATAGAGGAGCTTTGTCACGCTGTCGAGGAGATCCTTGTTCTCTATCGAATAGAGTATAGCCGTGCGGAGATAGTGGTATCCCTTTATATGAGCCGGAACTCCGAGCTGGTGGATTATATCCGTGACGACTATCTCCAGATCGTCGCTGAGGCTGTTCGTTCTGTCACCGAGGGCGGAATTTATAGCCGTGAAGAGATCGTCCGCATCATACGGCTTCAGCAGGAACTTCGACGCACCGTTCTCCATGACCTGCCTTTCGATGAATTCGTTATCATAAGCAGAAGTCACGATGAAGACAGGGAACTTCACACCGAGTTCACGCACACGCTTCATGATAGTTACCACATCGCCGTTCTGAGCGGTTATATCGAGTACAGCCGCATCGGGCGGATCGTTCCTTATGGAGTCGAGTATCACTCCGCAGTCCTTGCGTCTTGTGTAGGCGTACATACCTCTCTCACGAAGCTTGTTTGCGATGCTGATGCCTGTTTCGGCAGAGTCATCACCGATCAGAACTTTTACCTTGTTGTTCATTGATTTTTACCTCCTTTTGGTCTGTGAGTCTATTTTATCACAGATATATACAGGAGTGCAACGGGAGATTTTCGGGTAAAATGGGATATCTCATCGGGAAATGTCTTTTCTCTGTCTATGAAAAATATAATGTCGCAAAATGTCGTATTACTTTCGGGATTTAGCGAGGATATCGTCAACAAGTGTCCTTACACGAGTGCCGGGCGGAAATAATTTGTCGGCAAGCTTTGAAGCGGCGTTCTGTTTTGCCTTTTCAGCGTAGACAGGAGCGATTTCCGGTTCTTTGATGCCTTTTGTCCAGTTTTTCATCGTTTTTTCCGGTATAAGACCTTCTAAAAAGCCTCTGTCTGCCGGATAAGCGGACGTTTCGTAGAATTCGAGCGGAAGTTCACAGCCTTTTGCCGCATATTTCCTGAGATGATCGGCAAATACCGCCTCGAATAATGACGAGAAGTCGTCACGTCCTGCACATACCTCCGGCTGACGGCACAAAGCGTCGAGCAGAACGTTCTGCATGGGATCTGCCGGCGAAAAATCTGTCATCATGCCGAGCGAACCGAGAACGATGAATCCGAGCATACGTGCGTCCGAACAGAAATCGCTCTTAGGAGTCTTGCTCTGGGGGATATCAAAAGCGTATGCGGCATAAAGCCCGAATATACATCTTAATACGAGATGATCCTCGTCGTCGTATTCGTACAGCTTGTTCTTCTGGATATAGCCACGCAGTCTGCCGCTCTTTATCATCTGCGGAATGACAGGCGGCAGCAGCAGAGCCTTTGAGCCTTTGAGAATCGCAGCCTCAACGTCACGCTCGACGCTTCCGCCGATGTGGAGTACCTTTGAAGCTGATACCGATGCCTTCTTGACAGCGGCACTGAATACGGCGTGGAAGTCCCCGTCTGGGATATTTGATTCAGCCGGTATAACGAGCTGATCGTATGCACTGTATCCGCACGTTTCGAGGATATTCACGATAACGCTCCTCGGATAGACAGTCTCGGCTATTATGACCGTTTTTCTGCGGTTTTTCTTGGCTTCACGGAAAAGCTCCTTGCCGCACTGTCTCGGAAACGAGAAGTACATGACGAGTTCGCACTCACGCTCTTCGAGCTTTGTACGGCTCTCGTGGCTGAGTTTTGCCGTCTTTTCGAGGATATCGTAGATCATAGCGAGAGTCACGCAGCCTTTAGTTCCGGCTTTTTTCTCTGCCGCTTCCTGAGCCTCGGTACGGAGCTGAGCAAATGTCTTTTTATTGGAGGCAAGTTTTTCAAAGTCGTCCTCCATGAGTATGAATATATCCGACTTTTCGGAGAAAGGCAGGAGAACGAGCGTATCCTTCATCTTGAACGTGACAGCCCTTATGCCGTCCTTTCTGACCTCACCGAGCATTTTTTCGAGCAGAGCCTTCTGTTCGGGCGAAGCTTCCCGTGATGTCCTGAATGTGTTCATATCCGCACCTCTTTTC
>CADBQF010000288.1 GCA_902796705.1 Ruminococcus flavefaciens | reverse complement strand
TTATATCAGCTTTGTTCGCTCAGATAGATGCTCACACGGTCTTGTATAACGGCAGCACATTCTTCGGCAGATAATTCGCCGTTTATGAAGCGGCTGAATTCCTCGTCGAGTATGTCGGCAACATCTGACGATGTGTCCAGAGAAACATTGCAGCTCAGCAGAAGGCCGGCATATTCATCGACAGTTTCTTCATCAAGGATCAATTCAGTATATTCACCGAAGCTGTCATCTTCCGTGTCCTTGTCGGGGACTTCCGGAAGCGTAGACATACCGCCGTTTTTATAGAAGCGGATATATCTGTAATTCTTGAGGAACTGGTTCTTTTTCCATTCAAAGCTGTCCTTTCGTGTGGTGAAAGCGTCCTTCATTTGCAGGTCGGTCGTCTGGAAATCGCAGCTCATTATATAGTTCACGAAGTCCCAGCCGCCCTCGGTGCAGTTTCCTCCACGGACTACAGAGAAATGATCGAAATTACTTACATTGAATATACCCTCTCTGCTGTCGGAAGGTGGAGTCAGGAGCGTCATTCCTCCGCCGATATAGCCGTATTTCTGCATCACGCTCAAAAACTGGCTGAACGAGCCTATGGCGTATGTATCTGCGAGCAGAGCTTTTTTCTCTTTCAGCATGAGATCGTTTTCCTTCTGGTCGATACGCTGTTCATCTTCTGTGGTGCTGCTGTAGAAATCAGTCCAGTCACGCTCCGGGAGCATCGGCACATCACGGCAGAATTCGAGCAGATGAACGAATTCCGGAGAATCGAAGTTACAGGTGTATCTGTCATAGTCTATCCACGAGTTGAGATCCCATTTCGCAAGATAGCCGAATACGTCATTCCTGCCGTTTATGAAAGTCATCTGATTTCCGAGATACATTCCCTCCGGCATATTTTCGGCAATGCTGTAGAATTCATCATAAGTCCAGTGCGAAAGCTCCGGACTTACCATACTGCTGTCTGCAACCATTGCACTTATGCCGAAACGAGGCGATATGGAGTAAAGTCCGCCTTTGTATTCCATGCCTTCAATGATGTTGGGGAGGATATCGTCCTGTGTGAATCCGCCGTACTTGTCCATGAGGTCATACATATTCTCGAAAGCACCCATGTTCGTATATCTGTACATCGCAGAATTATCATGATAGCAGTACACATCAGGCGGATCACCGGAGAGAACAGCCATTTTCAGCTCCTCATCGGCAAAGTCGAATGCTTTTAATTCAACACTGTACAGATCGCTCTGCTTGTTGTATTTGGCAGCCCATTCACGTTCATTAGTCCCTATCGAATCCATGCCGCAGCCTAACACGACTTTCTGCTTGTTCTCGACATAATCATCAGGACGAACTGTCAGAAGAGAAAGATAGAAACCTCCGGACACCGAGCAGCCGGACATCAGGAATTGTCCCTTTGATACAGGTGCTATGCCGTATACCTCCGAGGGGAGGATATTGGAATCGGTGTAGTCGATGAGCTGCAGGAACTGTCCGCTCTCCGTCAGCCCGAAGATACCCGCATTCAGCATGAAGAATAGTTTGTAATCGCCTGTTCCGGTGAAAGGTGCGTTCATTCGTGAGAGGTATTTTCCGTATTCTGTCATATCGGACGATCTGCCGGGGACGTATTCGCAGTAGCCTTTCATATCGCAGGAATAGAGCTTTCCGTTGGTATCCTTGCCGTAGAGGACGGAATTCTCGCTTTCATAGGCATCGGTGATATTTCCGCCGGAGTCAGCAATGAACGTTCCCTTGTTCGTTGATATAAGGAAACCGCCGCCGAAGCGGAAAATGCAGTTGATGAAAGCTTCACCGAATT
Source organism: Ruminococcus flavefaciens (assembly GCA_902796705.1). Lineage (GTDB taxonomy): Bacteria > Bacillota > Clostridia > Oscillospirales > Ruminococcaceae > Ruminococcus > Ruminococcus flavefaciens_W. The sequence goes on along the minus strand of CADBQF010000288.1, from coordinate 2,586 downwards.
CCATATATCTGTCAAAGTTTACGAGCCTTATTTTTTCAGTCAGTTCACCGCTGCTGCTGAAAACGAACAGGTCATAGTCAAGCTTTGCATTGCCGTAGAATTCCTCATAGCTTTCATAGTCAGAAGCGTCTTCCTCGCTCGAAACGGTCAGCACAAGAACAGTTCCGTCTGCTTCCGCTCTGACGAATCTCTCGATATATGCCGGTATGCCGGAATAAACAGTCTTGCCGGAGATATCTCCGTTTTCACCGATAAGCACCGAACAAAGCTCACCTGAATCGTTTGTATAGATATACGAAGCACCTCCGGAAACACCGGTCACAGCTTCATATGACGAGAAATCATCAGGCAGCCGGAGCCGCTGTTCCTTGTACATAGTCTGCGTCACGGTCACATTTTTGCTCTCAGGTGCGGAACTTTCGCTTTTTTTGTCCGAACAGGCTGCGGCGGAGATAATGAGAGCGAGTGCGGACATCATTGATAATATCTTTTTCATAAATATACCTCCTTATTGTCTGGATATCAATAATTTTCGCTAAGGTAAATGCTGACACGGTCCTGTATCACGGCAGCACATTCTTCTGCGGATATCTCACCGTTTATGAAGCGGCTGAATTCCTCGTCAAGAACAGGAGCGATATTTTCGTCCTGTATTCCGAGCCGGTCACAGGAAAGTACAGTTTCATTGAAATAGTCAGCCTCTGCCTGTGCGATCTGCGTGTTGTAGGAGAACATATAATAATCTATCATACAAGTAGTTTTATGATCGTCAAAGTTGAGCATTTCTGTCCTGTTTTTCGCAGCATATTCAAATGCGTCCCGGCGTGTGAAAAGATCTGACACGCCCGGTCCATGTGACGATATCTGCTTAGTCAGAGTATCATAGCTCATGGCATAGTTAACGAATTCCCAGCCGCCCTGCTGATATTTGCCGTGTGTCATCACGCAGAATTCGTCCTGTACGCTGAAAGTACCTGTACGGCTCGCAGACGGCTGCAAAACGAGAGTCAGCTCATCGGGCGGCATTGAGTGAGCGGCTGCTGATATTACAAACTGTTCTGCTCCATGTACGGAACAGTACATCAGATCACCGAAAAGAGCTTTTTTATTTCCGAGCAGAGACATATTTTCACGGGCATCAGCAAAAAGGAGCTCAATATCAGTGGTTTCCGCATAGTTTTCGCCGTAGCTGCCTATATAATTAGCATTCCTGCAAAATTCAAGCAGCCTGATAAATTCCGGTGAATCAAAATAACATTCCGCCTTTTCAAGATCGATCCAGTCTGATTGATTATTACAGCAGAGCCACGAAAAGCAGGCTTCTGCATCTGATAACACGTCATGTTCCGAGAGGTACATATCAGCCGCATGAGCATCAGCCATATCATAGAATCCATTGTAGTCCCACGCCGCCTGTTCACGGCTGATTACATCTCTGTTTGCGATGAGGACAGAGGGAACGAATGTCTGACTCATTGAATAGAGTTTCCCTTTATATTTCATGCCATTAACGACATTCGGCAGGAGATCATCTTCGGTCATGCCTCCGTACTTGTCATGGAGTTCACCGAAGTCTGCTATCTCACCGAGATCGGCATACCGGAGGACTTCGCTGTGACCGGAGGGGATATAGACATCGGGCGAGTTGTCAGAAAGGATATCTGCCCAAAGTTCGTCCTTTTCCGGATCATATTCATGGAACTGGACTTTGTATTCGTCACTGAACCGTGCGAATTCCGTGCCTGTATCACGCAGATAGGGAGCAGCAGGACCATGCACACCGACTGTCACAGTGCTTCGTTCATCTTTGTAGTCATCGGGACGGACGGTCAGCAGTGTGAGCGTGTCGGTGAATGCAATGAATCTTCCCTCTCCGAACGGTATGACATCTGTAAGATCTTTGCAGAGTATATCTGATGAAATAAAATCAAGGAGCATGGTCTTTTCGCCGTCCGCAGCCATACCATAGACACCGTCATCAAGGATAAGATACACCGGAAAACGTTCATCACCGGCAGCAGGGGGCAGAAGCATGGCCTTTCCGCTGTCTGATGATATATCAGCTTCCGTGACATCGCTGAGTTCACCGAGCCATACTGCATCGTACTGTGAACTGCAAATGATATCACCGCTGCTGGCAAATGAGCATACAAAATCCGGTGCGATATCAGCATTGCTGGTTATTTCGCCGTTTTCGCTGACTATCAGTGCAGAACCGAATAAGCTGATAAGAAATTTTCCGCTGTGATAGCTGATTTTTTTGACAGCTATTGAGCCTGCGTCTGTGTATTTGCCGATATCAGTTATATCTGCCGAAGATATGACCTTTCCGTCTTCGGAGAATGTCAGCAGGGAAAGCGAGGCATTTTCTTCATCTGAACGTGAACTGCACGCACAAAGTCCCTTATCTGTCATCACAAATCCGGATAACGATTCTTCCCTGTCCTTTTCGAGCCGGAAACTATTGCCCATATCAAGGTCAGCGTTATATCTCACAGCATGGATATTGAAATAATTATCGTAATAAATGAGCATAAAGCCGTCATCTGAGCCTATAAGATCGATAAGACTGTAAAAGTCAGAAGG
>CADBQF010000287.1 GCA_902796705.1 Ruminococcus flavefaciens | reverse complement strand
TGGGGCAAACCTTTCTGAGGAAAGGTTCTTCCCCACACCCCTTTCCAAAGACTTTTAACATGAAATTTCCCCTGCCGGGACGCTCTGGCAAACTTTGCCGTATACGATAACTTATCGTGAGCGTCCCGTCAGGGGAAATTTTACGCCGAAAGTTTTAGAAAGGGGGTGTGGGGGAGAACCCTTTCCCAAAAGGGTTTCCCCCATAAAAAGCACATCACCCGATACAGGAATCAGATCCTTGTGGCGAGGAGGGTGGAATATTTTTCTCTGAACTGCTCAAACCTGTCCTCATCGATAGCCTGACGTATCTTTTCGGTGAGGGTATTATAGAAATAGAGGTTATGCTGCACGGCGAGTCTTCCGGCGAGCTGTTCGTTAGCTTTGAAGAGGTGGCGGATATAGGCTCTGCTGAATTCACGGCAGGTCGGGCAGTCGCACTGTTCGTCAACGGGGCGGAGGTCTGTCTCGTAGCATTTATTTCCGAGGTGCATGATGCCGCTCCAGGTGAAAACTGTAGCGTGGCGTGCATTTCTGCTCGGCATAACGCAGTCGAACATATCCACGCCTCTTGCGACGGCTTCGATAATATTTGACGGAGTGCCGACACCCATGAGGTAGCGTGGCTTCTGCTCCGGCATGAAAGGTTCTACCACGTCGATGATGCGGTACATCTCGTCGGTAGCTTCACCGACGGCAAGGCCGCCTATCGCATAGCCGTCGAGGTCGAGTTTTGCTATATCTTCCATATGCTTTATGCGGAGGTCATCGTAAGTTGAACCCTGATTTATACCGAATAGCATCTGATGCTTGTTTATCGTATCGGGGAGGCTGTTGAGCCTTTCCATTTCGTCCTTGCAGCGGTAGAGCCAGCGTGTCGTTCTCTCTGTCGAAGCGGCAACGTACTTGTAAGGAGCCGGATTCTCGACACATTCATCAAAAGCCATAGCGATAGTAGAGCCGAGATTCGACTGTATCCGCATACTCTCCTCCGGGCCCATGAAGATGCGTCTTCCGTCGATATGTGAAGCGAAGTACACGCCCTCCTCCTTTATCTTCCTGAGCTTGGCGAGCGAGAAGACCTGAAATCCGCCGCTGTCGGTGAGAATCGGCTTGTCCCAGTTCATGAACTTATGCAGACCGCCGACCTGCCTGATGATATGGTCGCCCGGACGCAGGTGGAGGTGATATGTATTGCAAAGCTCTACCTGAGTTTTAAGCCCTTTCAGGTCAACAGAGGATATACCTCCCTTTATAGCCGCCGCCGTGCCGACGTTCATGAAGCACGGAGTCTGGAAAGTTCCGTGGACAGTCTCAAAAGTTCCACGTCTTGCTCTTTTGTCTTTTTTTATTAATTTAAACATAATCGCTCCTTGTCTGAGTTTTTCCGGACTTGCCGGTTATTTTCAGCGTCAGCACCGTTCCGGCGGCAGAAGCCGGTATCGTGAGAAGTCCGGCACTCACCGCATGGTCAAGTCCCTCGCTGCCTGCTCCGGCGTAGAGAATGATATATACCGCACCGAAAGCCGCCATTGCTATGTAAACTATGAGCATCAGCGTTCTGTAGCCGTCCCTCCTGAATCTCACTCCGCACAGGAAAAACGCCGCTGCTGCCGCTATGAACAGAGCTATCCCGGTATACATCGGGATATAACCTGCGAGTATATCCGAAAAGCTTCCGACGGAGCTGCCTCCGCCCGTGTCGTTATTCGGGGCAGAAACGCCGTATTCCGAGAGCCTTTCGGAGAGTCTGTTGATCTTTTCCCTCATCTCAGCGGACTTGTGCAGGCGGTAAGCACCTGCGGCGGTCATTGCGGCTGAAACGGCAGCCGAGATGAGATTATCTGCAATAATAGTCTTTTTCATAAATTTATTTCAGGTCGTAATTCTTTCCGTCTTCCGGGATCCTTGATCTGCGGACACTTGAAAAGCCGCAGAGATCGCCCTTTGTGCCACGCAGAGCGACGATATAGACGTCAACGTTCTCCGGTTCATCATGGAAAGCGAACACACGACTGTTTTTCTTATCCTCTCTGAACCATTCTATTGTCATGTTAAGTTTTGTGAGTGCTTCTTCTGTCATAAAAAGCTCCAGATTTTTTCCATTGATGCTGCCGTATCGTTTTTCAGCGACAGCATTCATATAGACTATCCTGTAATCAAGATCACACATGACCACAGGATTTTCGTCAGAATCAACGAAGCTTTTAACAAGATCTCTGATGTCCATGAATTATTTTTAACCCTTTCTGTATTCCCCGACGTTCACGGAATGGTCTTCCGGAACGGATAATTATGTCACTATAATAATGTTATATTTTATATGTAAACGATCAGGGCGGAGGTCAGCATAATGCGGGGAGAAGTTCCGGAATGCCGAAAAGTGCTGCTTCGCCGTCATTATTTTTATAAAATGCACATACAGTCACCGAAACTGAAAAACCTGTACCTCTCCTCAACTGCCGTCCTGTATGCGTTCATCGTATTCTCATACCCCATAAATGCCGATACGAGCATTATGAGCGTACTCTCCGGAAGATGAAAATTCGTTATAAGTCCGTCTATGCACTTGAATTCATACGACGGATAGATGAATATATCCGTATATCCCTCATGCTCCGATATATCGCCGTAAAACGATGCAACGCTCTCCAGCGTGCGGCAGGTAGTAGTGCCGACTGCGATGACTCTGCCGCCGTTCTTCTTTGTCTCGTTGATGAGGTCGGCAGTTTCTTTCGGAAGATGATAATGCTCGCTGTGCATCTTATGGTCGAGGACGTTCTCCTCCTTTACCGGACGAAACGTGCCAAGTCCGACGTGGAGCGTCACGAATGCCGTCTTTATACCACGGCTGCGGAGGTCATCGAGCATCTCCGGAGTGAAGTGCAGTCCTGCTGTAGGTGCTGCCGCCGAGCCGAGTTCCCTTGAATAGACCGTCTGATAGCGTTCATTGTCTTCGAGCTTTGCGGTTATGTAGGGCGGGAGCGGCATCTGTCCGACATCTTCAAGGGCGGTGAAGAAATTTCCCTCGCAGTCGAATTTCACGATGCGGTTTCCGTCGTCCTTAACTTCGAGGACTTCGGCTTTCAGCCTTCCGCCGCCGAAAGAGAACTTCACTCCCGGCTTAGCCTTCTTTCCTGGGCGGCAGATTATCTCCCAGACCTTATCGCCCTTCTGTTCGAGGAGCAGGAACTCTATAAAGCTGCCTGTCCCCTCCTTTTCGCCGTACAGCCTTGCCGGAATGACTCTCGAATCATTCATCACGAGCAAGTCACCTTCTCTGAGATGACTGCATAGATTATAGAAACGGTCGTGAGTCACTTCGCCTGTTTTCCTGTCAACGCACATCATACGTGAAGAATTTCTCGGTTCTGCCGGAGTCTGTGCGATTAGCTCCTCCGGCAGGTCATAATAAAAGTCTGATCTGTGCAATTCCATTTATAAAAGTTTGATCCTCCTGATAACAGCACGCAGGCTGCAAAAAATTCAAAAAAGATATTGACATAACATAATTAAAGTGATATTATTATATCTAAGGTAGAGGTGCGGCTGCGATGATTACCTCTGTACGGGATTACCAGTCCTATCGTGCAGAGCGAAAGGCAATGCCGCCGAAGGACAGTCTCCGGTAAAGTCTGTTCTGGTCACCGGCTCAACAGGTCTGTGACTGTCATCATACAATGATGGAGAGCTATCGGCATACCGCTTGAATGATATGTCAACTTCTATTATAACGTATGATGTGCCGGTTTGCAACCGGTTTTTATTATTTTTGTGTAAATTTTTATTAAGGAGAATCAATTATGAAACAGTACAATGTAGGTATCATCGGTGCAACGGGTATGGTAGGCCAGCGTTTTGCTACGCTGCTCGAAAATCACCCGTGGTTCAATGTAAAAGTCCTCGCTGCTTCTCCGAGAAGTGCAGGTCAGACATACGAGCAGGCAGCAGGAAGCCGCTGGAAAATGGCTGTTCCCATGCCGGAGGCTATGAAGGATATGGTACTCCTCGATGCTACATCTGATATCGAGAAGATCGCTTCTATGGTAGATTTCTGCTTCTGTGCAGTTGATATGAAGAAAGACGAGATCAAGGCTCTTGAAGAGGCTTATGCAAAGGCTGAATAACCGATCGTTTCCAACAACTCCGCACACAGATTCACTCCTGACGTTCCTATGGTAGTTCCGGAGATCAACCCTGACCACATCGAGATCATCGAGTCTCAGAGAAAGCGTCTCGGCACAAAGAGAGGCTTCATCGCTGTCAAGTCCAACTGCTCTATCCAGAGCTACGTTCCGGCTCTCCACCCGCTCAGAAAGTTCGGTCTGAAGAACGTCCTCGCCTGCACATACCAGGCTATCTCAGGAGCAGGCAAGACCTTCGAGACATGGCCTGAAATGGTAGATAACCTTATCCCGTTCATCGGCGGCGAAGAGGAGAAGTCCGAGCAGGAGCCGCTCAAGGTATGGGGTACTATCGAGAACGGTCAGATAGTAAAGGCTTCTTCACCCAACATTACTACACAATGTCTGCGTGTACCTGTTTCTGACGGTCATACGGCTGCTGTATTCGTAAGCTTCGAGAACAAGCCCTCCAAGGAAGAGATACTCCAGCTCTGGAAGGAATTCAAGGGCGTTCCGCAGGAACTCGAACTTCCGAGTGCCCCCAAGCAGTTCATTCACTACTTCGAGGAAGACAACCGCCCGCAGGCTAAGCTCGACAGAAATCTCGAAGGCGGTATGGCTGTATCAACAGGCCGTCTCCGTGAAGATACACAGTACGACTACAAGTTCGTATGCCTTTCACACAACACTCTCAGAGGTGCAGCAGGCGGCGGCGTTCTCCTCGCTGAACTCCTTGCAGCCAAAGGATACTTTGACTAATTCATAATTCATAATGCATAATTCATAATTGAGCAGAACGGAACTCCGGCAGCGGCGTTCCTTACAGGGCGGATAATACCGCCCGTTCTGCAAATGATATTTTATGAAAGGAATACCGATATGAAAAATACAATATTTACCGGTGCGGCTATCGCTATAATCACCCCTATGAATGCCGACGGTTCTATCAATTACGATGAACTCGGAAGACTCATCGACGACCAGATAAACAACTCGACCGATGCCATAGTTATCTGCGGCACTACCGGAGAAGCTTCAACTATGACTGACGAGGAGCATATCGAATGTATCCGCTTCGCTGTTGAAAAAGCTGCCGGCAGAGTTCCCGTTATCGCCGGTACAGGAAGCAACGATACAAACTATGCCGTTGAACTCTCAAAGGAAGCTGAAAAAGTCGGTGCAGACGCTCTCCTCCTCGTTACTCCCTACTACAACAAGACCACACAGAAAGGTCTTATCAGACATTTCACAACTATTGCCGATGCTGTCAATATCCCGATCGTCCTCTACAATATCCCCGGACGTACAGGCATGAGCATCGAAGTAGGCACTATGAAGGAGCTTGCTAAGCACAAGAACATCGCCGCTGTAAAGGAAGCAAGCGGCAATATCAGCTACGCTGCAAAGCTCATCGCTGAATGCGGAGATGA
>CADBQF010000286.1 GCA_902796705.1 Ruminococcus flavefaciens | reverse complement strand
GCGGGTACCCTCTGTCAGCTCCGCTGACATCTCCCTACACTGTAGGGAGTCACCCCCACACCCCCTTCCAAAGACTTTTAACATGAATTTTCCCCTGACGGGACGCCCTCGATAAGTTATCGGTCACGGCAAAGCTATGCCGGGCGTCCCGTCAGGGGAAAATTTAAGCTGAAAGTTTTAGGAAAGGGGTTTGGGGAAGAACCCTTTTTCAAAAGGGTTTTCCCCAAAAAAAGTACGGGCGGTATTACAAGTACCGGTTTATGTTGTAGGTTGGAGGGCGGCTCTGTAGTCGTAGAGCATTTTGAGGCGTGCATCATATTCAGCGATATTCTCGGCAGACTGGGAAAGGAGTTCTTCCTGCTGGCGTGTATATTTGCTGTTGGGATCTTTTTTATGGAGTTCTGCGACTTCTGCCATGAGCTTGTCGTAGTACTCGGTTTCTTCGCTGAGTTCTGTTTCGAGCCGGGAGATATACTCATCTGTCTGTTCAAGCGAATCTGACAGGATATCCTGCTCCTGTCCGAGTTCAGCGAAATATTCGTCAGAACCGCCTATTATATCTGTGCTGCCTACAAAGGTGATGCTGCTGTCCGAATCCGGCAGGTCGAGATAAGTCTCCTTGCCGTCATCGGTATTCACACGGACGAAAGCTGTTTTGTCGGAGAACATCTCCGTATAAGTTGAATATACTCTGAACGTTCGGAGTGCGGCTTCTGCATAGGGCATCGGGACGGAATATTTCACATCTTCCGAGCTGTTGCTTATTATTCCCATTTCAAAGTAATTTGATATACCGGCATACACCGGCTCTTCCAGTCCCCAGAACATTTCAACATAGGGGAGCTGACTTTCGCTTTCCGTGAAAACTGTTCTCTCAAAATTTGAGCCGTTCTTTTCCGGGACTGCTCTGCTCTCGTCGTAGCAGACGGCTTCTGCCCATGCTTTATCTCTTTCGGGCAGAGTGAAAGCTTCACCGCTGTCATAGATGCGTGCTGACATATCATAGCCGTAATGCTCTGCCGGCAGTTCATCTCCGGCTGCATAGCAGACCACGTCTGTCAGGACGGGATATATAGTTTTTCCTTTTTTGTACACACACGGATAGGTAAATGATGCTGCTGCCGTATTGCCGCTGTCTGTGCTGAAGATACTGCTGAGCGACTTATTCAGGAAATCGCTGTCCGGGTTTATGTCGCCTTTCATCATGTCTTCTCCGGCTCTGATATCCTCTCCGCTCATGCGGACACCTGAATCAGCTACAGCTATGAAATTCGACTCGGTATACGTTCCGGCATATTCTACGGCGAAGACTTCGTTTGTCGGTATATCACCGCACATTTTAATGAATATCCTCACGTTCGTATCCTGTCCGCTGCCTTTGCTGAACGGACACGGGAAAAGCGGAGTTATCATCACGTCATTGCTGATATATTCCTCCAGAGGCATATCGTACACCTTGAATCCCTCGCCGGAAGTCTCACGGCTTATCTCGGCTGTGAGTTCACGGTATACTTTCTTGTCTTCACCGAAACCGGACAAAAAGTCACGCACGAGCGGCGACTTAGGCAGGACTCCTATACAAAGAGCTGCTGCGGCGGCTATTGCCGTGATGCGGAGAACAGGCAATGCTCTCCTTGTGCCGGACATCGTTTCAGTACCCCTCACTACAGATCCGCTTTCACAAAAATCCTCGTCTTCTTCAGAAAAAGCTCTTGCTGCGATCCTGTCAAAGCAGTTCACGGACGAAGAGAGTTCGTCCATAGCATCTTTCAGTTTCTTCTCTGCTTCCTGCTCTGTATTATGATCTTTGCTGTTCACTGATCCTCACCTGCCTTTTCCTGTAGTATGGCGACAGCCTTTTTATATCTTGATTTTACTGTAGATTCCGGGCTTTTCATTATTTTTGCTATCTCCTTGAAAGTCAGCTCCGCACAGCATTTGAGGACGACTACCTGCCGCTGTTTGTCGCTGAGATTTCCGAGGAGCTGATTTATATAGATACTGTTCTCGACAGTTTTGTCTGCTTCGCCGTATGTCTGCAAATAGACATCTTTTATCTCTTTTCTGTATCTGCGGCGAAGTTCAAGTGCTGTATTCCTTGCGATCGTAAGTATAAAACCTTTGCCGTCACCTTTCTTTGCAGAGAACTTCTTCACCTGCGTCAGTCTCACGAAAGTCTCTGCGACGCAGTCTTCCGAAAGATGATAGTCGGAAGTGATACCGAATGCAACTGCAAATACGCTCCCTTTGAACATAAGATACAGTGTCTCCAGTGCCTCTTTTGAAGAAGCACATCTTTCGATAAGCCTGTTGACTTCCCCTGTTTCGTCTGTTCCGGAAATGGTATCGGTATCGTTTATAAAATCGTTTGCAGCAGTAATCGTTAATTCACCTCCGCAGTTGTTGTAAATTTCAGAAGCCATACTTATCACTCCTTCCGATGCGGCTTTTGAAAGCTTTCACATATAAGTGATTTTAAGAGCCGAAAAAGACGAAAGGAGATGAAAAAATTTTTTAAAAGTTGTTAGTATATCAAAACATATTATATCCCGACTATGCCTGCTCCGTTCAGAATGAGGAATATCCCTGCTCCTATGACCGGCAGGCTGAACAATACGCATATAAGCTCCGACACTGAATGATCGTGGTATATCTCGCCGGGATCGTCTTCATTCACCAGTAATCCCCTTTTGTCACCGGTCCTGTTCTGATCGGGCTTAAAGGTGATGCGGTCACAGAGCGTGTATGTGACATTATTCACCTTATATTCCCACTCGGCTGCATATATCGTGTAGTCGTGCCGTTTTTTTTCGGTGACAGAGGAACAGACTGCCGTTGTGCTGTATCTGCACCGGTCTTTCTGCCCCTTTGCGGCTATGAACGGGAAAACTATGCCGGAGATGCCCATTATCAGGAGAATGACGGCGACAAGGTATTTTTCTGCCGGACTGCCGTTCTCTCCGGATATGGAGGTAGTACGCATCATGTGCAGTATGAAGGGGATCGCCGCAAATACGATGCCCCACATTATAGTGTAGACCGAACCGAGCCGCTGGTCGGTATATTTCTTTTCCTTGTCCTTATATGAGACAAGACCGCTCGCCGCTATGGAAAGACCTAAACTCAGACCTCCGAGCCGTGGATCAATTTTGACGAATATCATACCGGCTGTGATGCCTGACATTATGATGCCGGAAATGGCAAGGACTCTGACATCCCTGTCAGTCAGTTCCTCTTTATTGCTGTTATCCGGATCTTCATAGATATCATGTTTTTTCATACTTATCCCTCATATCATGAAAAATGTTGTTTTGTTTCCGGAAAATATCCGGACGGCGATTATGAATTTGAAGTTTACTTTGCTTGAGAGTCAGTAAGTCCAGACCGGCCGCAAAGCGTTGCTTCGCCGCTTTGCTACGTTCTTAGGGGACTCTGTCCCCTCGTTCACCCCTGCAAGGAGGACATTGTCCCCCTTGACTCCCATTATGCGGCTTCGCCGTTCTTTATTTTTTTTATTATACACCATTATTATAATTTCTGCAAGAAATATCTGCAATACTATTGACAAACGGCTGCCGTTGTGATAATATTAACATATGAACAAATATTCATATTTAATAACAAGAGGTGTTTCTATGGATAATG
>CADBQF010000285.1 GCA_902796705.1 Ruminococcus flavefaciens | reverse complement strand
CTTTGGAAGGGGGTGTGGGGGAGAACCTTTCCTCAGAAAGGTTTCCCCCACTAAAAGGTATAAACCTCTTTATAAGCAGCAAGTATAAGTTCCCGGTATTTTTCTGCATAAAACAAACGAGCCTCCGGTCAAGGAAGCTCATCTGCCATGATATAGGGATTATTGGGGATTAATAATTTAATGTTGGGGTGAAACATTAAATTACCATGAAAAATCAGCTTCGGGTCTCCCCTCAGCATCTTTATTATAAAACACAAATGTGTACAACGTGTGATAAAAAAGCAAAATTTTCTGAACTTTTACTGATCGTTTATCATGAACCAGAATACAGACCCCTTTCCGACAGTGCTTCGTACACCAAAATCGTACCCGTGGAGCTTTAGTATCGCTTTAACGATTGAAAGACCGAGTCCTGTGCCGACGACTTCACGCTTATGGTTCTCGGAGCGGTAATACTTGTCAAAGATGAGCTTTATCTTGTCTTCCTCGATGCCGTCGCCCGTATCTTCAACTTCTATGAGTACGCCGTTCTCCTTGTTGATCTGGCGGACAAATACCTGCTTGTCCTCGCCGGTATAGTTTATGGCATTATTGATAAGATTGTAGATGACCTGTTCTATCTTTCCGACATCGCAGGTGACAGTCCGTTCCTCGTCGGGTATGAAATGGATATTGTAGCCCATTTTATCGGATATTCCCTTGAACCGGTCGATTATCTCGTTCATTTTGCTTCCTATGCGGCAGCTCGTCGTGTGGAGTTCCTGCTTGCCGCTCTCCAGCTTTGAGAGGTCGAGGATATCGTTCACCATAGCCGAAAGACGGTCTGTCTCGTTTATGATTATCTCAAGATGTTCATTACGCTTCTTGGGATTGTCTCCGGAGAGGTCACGTATCATCTCCGCATAAGCTTTGAGCATCGTCAGAGGCGTTCTGAGGTCATGGGATACATTTGCAATGAGATCACGCTGCATCGTGTCTACTTTGGAGAGTTCCTTTTCGGCGTACATAAGCGTATCAGCGAGCTTTTTGGCTTCGAGGTATCCCCTGCCGTCGAACTGCGTGCTGAGGTCGCCTTTAGCCATATTTTCGGCGGCTTTTGTGATCTTGTCGATAGGATCTGAGATCCTCTTCGCAAGGAAAAGTGATATGATGAACGCTATGAGGATAAGTATGAAAGTGATTATCATGAGCTGATTCTTCAGTATCACTATCGTGGAGCTTACCGGTGCAAGTGCGGAATTTATGAGCAGATAGCCGTCAGGACTGTCGGCTTTTCCGAGTATGCCTACGTAAATGAGCATCTCGGTATTCGTGCGGGGGTTGACTTTCCTGTACATGATCTGCGTCTTTCCGCTCTTTTTCAGGCTTTCAAGGAAAACATACGTCCTGTTCTCCTTGCCGTGGATAAGACATTCTCCGAGAACGTCCTTTGAATACATTGATCTGCCGTATTTGTCGAGTATCTCGATGCACAGGTCATTCTCGACCGCCACACGGGAATATGTCTCTATAAAAGACGAACGGTCGCCGAAATTATAATCCTCCTCAAAAGATGCGATGACTTCTTCCGCACAGTTTGTGACGGAACGTGTCTTCATGCCCTTGTAGAACTTCTCCAGAAAAACTATCTGAAAGAACCACATCAGGACAAATACAAGTATCGTGAACGCCACAAAATGCACCCACACATTGAACCTCAGCGGAAGGCGGCTGTGTGCCTTGCTGATCTTATCAAGCTTCAAACTTATACCCCATTCCCCTCAGAGTAACAATGAATTTGCGGTACTCGCCCAGACTGTTGCGGAGCATTTTAATATGTGTATCGACCGTCCTGTCGTCACCGAAGAAATCATATCCCCATACTTCTTCGAGCAGCTTGTCTCTTGTAAGGGCGATATTCTTGTTCTTCACGAGGTAGAAAAGGAGGTCGTACTCCTTGGGAGTCATGGAAGCCTTCTTGCCGTTGACGTATACTTCTCTTCCGGAGATATCGACTTCAAGCCCCTCGAATACGTACTTGTCTATCTGCGATTTCTCCTCCTGGCGGCTGTTGCGTTTGAGGACGACTTTGACTCTCGCCATGAGTTCCTTGGGAGAAAAAGGCTTTACTACATAATCGTCAACGCCTATCTCGAATCCGAACAGCTTGTCATACTCCTCGCCTCTTGCCGAAAGCATGATGACGGGAATGTTCTTTTTCTTGTGTATCTCCTTGCAGGCTGAATAACCGTCAAGGCGGGGCATCATAACGTCCATTATGATAAGGTCGTAATCGTGTTCGCTGCAAAGTGCAACAGCTTCCATGCCGTTTTCTGCTTCAGTCACCTGATATCCCTCAAACTCCGCATACTCACGCACTACATTTCTTATATTGAATTCATCGTCAACTATCAGGATATGTGCCATACTATCTCCTCCGTATCTGCGGACATCATCAGCTCCGCTTTTTTCATGTATCTTATTATAACATTATAATTTGGAAAAGTGTATATTCTGTGAAAAAAACAGGTAAATTTCCGTCAATTTTATAAAATCTGTAATCAGATACAAAATATACATTGACATTTTCAGTAACATTTGCTATAATAGACATTGACAAGATGATCCGGCATCAGCATACCTCACCGGAATTCTTATTATAAAAAGGAGGGGAACATTTTGGGTTATAATAGTCCTCTGGGTGCAGCCGTCGTTATTGCCGCTGCAACAGGATTGATAATCGCATATACCCGCTTCCACCCGGAAACCTCCAGAGCCGTTATCATAACTTATATATGTACCATCGCCTTCCTGAGCATAATACTCTCGATAGCTGCATGGATCTACCGCAAGCATAAATCCTCTGTCGATGCTTCCGATATCGCAGGCATCTCAGAAGGTCTCAATACAGAAATGATAATATGGACCGACGACTTCTCCGCTGTATATATGAACAAGCGTATGAGACAGCAGCTCGGTCTGAGCGGCACTGATTTCGATTATAAAAAAGAGATCATGCGTGCATTCGCCCTAAAGGAACTCAACAAGGAGGTCGTGAAAGACCTCACGGAGAGCAATTCCTATGAGTCAAGGTTCAAGAATGCCAACGGCGTGGTCACTACTATAGCATGGAGCACTTCTCTCGTCAAGAGGAAGAAAAAGCTCTCGCTCTACCTCAGCACGGGATTCAACCTCACTGAGATAAAAAAGATGAAGGTCAACCTCGCAAGTGCGAACGACTTCTTCAACGCCTCTATGGAACTCGCTGAGATCGGCATACTCATGAGCAGCGACAAGAAAAATTATGTCGCTTCGACTGAGACAGTCCGTATGCTCGGCCTTAAATCGAATAATATCAGCATCAAGAACTTCCGCACGCTCGTTCACCCGAACGACAGGATACAGTTCGACAGTGCGATAAAATCAGTTGACTCCGGCGAATCTGCCGAGGTCAAGAGCATAGATATACGCATACGCTCTGCTGACGGATTCTATAAATGGTACGCATACCGCTATAAATCGATAAAGGGTACGGGAAACACCCTCCCCCTCTTCGGCGGTGCGATAATCGATGTGACTCAGGAACACGAAAAGGATCTTCTCATCGAGCGTCTTGCGTATATCGATGAAGTTACGGAGATCGCCAACAGGAACAAACTCATGGACGTCGGTCAGGAAACTTTCGAGACCTGCCGCCTGCTGAAATATTCCTACTGGATAATAGTTCTCGATATAGACCGTTTCCATATCATAAACGATACCTGCGGCTATCAGAACGGAAACTATATCCTCCGCAATTTCGCTCATATAATGTATAAATTCGTTACGCCCGGCGGACTTGCCGCACGTATGAGCGGTGATAATTTCGCTATAGTCCTGCGTGACTACGGCGACGATGAACTCCCGATAAGAACCGCAAAAGCTATACAGGACGAGTTCGCAAAGCTCGCTGTCGATGATTTTGCTTCCGTCAACCTTAGCTGTTCGGCAGGCTATTCAAAGATGCCGGAGGACGGTAATTCATTCCTTGAAGTCCTCGAACACGCCGAATTCGCCCTTAAATCAAGCGTCGGCTCGAACAGCAGCATATGCGGCTATGAACCGAGTATGCACGACTCCATAATCGGCAGGACTGAGCTTGAAAAGGAACTCGCCGTCGCTATCAAGCACAACGAACTCCAGCTCTTCTATCAGCCGAAAATAGATCTCTCAACAGGAAAGATAATGGGCGTTGAAGCTCTTATCCGCTGGATAAAGCCGGACGGAACTATCGTGAAGCCGGACTCTTTCGTACCTATCGCTGAAAGCTCGCACCTTATCGGAAAGATAAGCGAATTCGTACTCAACGAAGGCTGCCGCCAGAACAAGCTGTGGCAGAAAATGGGTTATCCGAATATCGTCATGTCGATCAACTTCACTTCGTCTGACTTCTATCAGGCCGATCTGAGGGACAAGGTATTCGAGGCTCTCGCAAAATCCGGTCTCGATGCCGAATGGCTCGAAGTCGAACTCACCGAGACTCTCGCCCTGAGCGATATCGACTACGCAGTTTCACAAATGAACAAACTGCGTGAACTCGGCGTAAAACTCGCAATGGACGATTTCGGCACAGGATACTCTTCACTGAGCTATTTGCAGATACTCCCGATAACTCTGCTGAAACTCGACAGGTCGTTCATCATCGACATCGAACACGATAATATCGCATATGAGATAGTTTCTTCCGTCATAAGGATAGCCAAATCCAAGAAGATAGAAACTATCGCTGAAGGCATCGAAAATCCGAATCAGGAGGATATCCTCCGAAAGGCAGGCTGTGACTTCGGTCAGGGATATCTCTACGGAAAGCCCATGCCGGCTGAAAAATTGCAGGATTTCTTTGAGCAGAATATCAAGCAGACTTCCAAAAAAGATCAGAAATAAGTCTTTATTATAAATTTCAAAAACGGAGGTAATAACTATGAAAAGAAGGATAGGCATTCTCACAAGCGGAGGCGACTGCCCCGGACTCAACGCTACGATCAGAGGTGTGGCTAAAGCCTGTTATGAGCGTTTCGGTGAGGACAATGTTGAGATAGTCGGAATATCCAACGGCTACTACGGACTCATAAACAATCTCTGCAAGGATATGTCACCGTCAGCATTTTCGGGCATACTCACCCAGGGCGGAACGATCTTCGGAACTAAGCGTCAGCCGTTCAAGATGATGCAGGTCATCGGTGAGGACAACGTTGACAAGGTAAAGAACATGAAGGATACCTACCACAAGCAGAAGCTCGACTGTCTCCTCACTCTCGGCGGAAACGGAACTCACAAGACTTCAAAGCTCCTCGCTGACGAAGGACTTAATGTAATAGGTCTGCCCAAAACTATCGACAACGATATCTACGGAACAGATGTTACCTTCGGTTTCCATACTGCTGTCGATATCGCAACTGATGTAATCGACCGTCTGCACACGACCGCTGCGAGCCATTCAAGGATACTCGTATGCGAGATAATGGGAAACAAAGCCGGCTGGCTCACCCTCAATGCAGGTATCGCAGGCGGTGCTGATATAATCATCATACCTGAAATACCTTATGATATTGATAAGATCTGTGATGCTGTAATGGCAAGAAGTGCATCCGGAAAGACTTTCTCTATCCTCGCTGTAGCTGAGGGTGCTTTCGATATAAATGAAGCTCAGATGAAGAAAAAAGAACGTGCAAAGAAGCGTGCAGAAGCAGGCATAATCACTGCTACGAGCCGCATAGCTGCCCAGATACAGGCAAATACCGGCATGGAGGCAAGAGTCTGCGTCCCCGGACATATGCTCAGAGGCGGAGCTCCGAGTGCCTACGACAGAGTCCTCTCAACTCAGTTCGGTGTACACGCTGCATACCTCATCGCAAAGGAAAAATACGGCAGGACAGTCGCAAAGATCGGCAACAAGATCACTTCCAACAAGCTTGAGGATATAGCAGGCAAAACCAAATTCGTCGATACAGAGAACCATCTCGTCATTGCTGCACGTGATATCGGTGTGTCATTCGGTGACTGAAAGGCATATCATAAAAGCAGTCAGATGAAGATCTGAAAAGGCGGAGAACTTACGGTATTTACCGTTCAAAACAAATTCTCAGCGGTCTCCGCAGACTATCTGTCAACGGAGGCCGCTATTTTTGTGCAGATGCACGATATTCCGGCAAAAATTTATTATTAAAACAAAAAATTATTTGTCAGAGCTTAAAATACCCTTTTCAAATCTGAAAAAATATGCTATAATTTATTTGATTTCTTTTTAGGAGGTTTTTTTATGAACGTTACCGAACTTTATGATCTGTGGATCGAGAACGCAAAAGAAGATCCCGATCTTAAAGAAGAACTTGTCAATATAAAAGGTGATGCAGAAGAGATAAACGACAGATTCTACCGTGACCTTGAATTCGGTACAGGCGGTCTCAGAGGCGTTATCGGTGCCGGTACGAACCGCATGAATATATATACCGTCAGACGTGCTACACAGGGATTCGCAGATTATCTCAACCAGGAGTATGACTCACCGTCAGTTGCTATCTCCTTCGACAGCCGCATCAAGTCGGACGTTTTCTCAAAGGCTGCTGCTGAGGTACTCGCTGCAAACGGCATAAAGGTACATATCTATACCGAACTCATGCCCACCCCCATGCTCTCCTTCGCTGTACGTCAGCTCAGATGCCAGGGCGGTATCATGGTAACTGCCAGCCACAACCCTGCCAAGTACAACGGCTACAAGGTATACGGCGAGGACGGCTGCCAGATAACTCTCAGAGGTGCTGAGATAATCCTGAGCAAGATCAATTCGCTCGATATATTCAACGGCGTAAAGCACGCTGTATTCGATGAGGAAGTTGCAAAGGGCAATATCACTTTCATCGGTCAGGACGTTATCGATGCTTTCTATGAGAACGTACTCAAAGAGGGCATCAATACAAAACTCTGTGCTGACAGCGGACTCAAAGTCGTTTTCACTCCCCTTAACGGTACAGGAAACAAGCCTGTTCGTGAGATCCTCCGCAGGATCGGCATTTCTGATGTAACTGTAGTAAAAGAACAGGAGAACCCGGACGGACACTTCACGACCTGTCCTTATCCGAACCCTGAGATACGTGAGGCTCTTGCAGTCGGTCTCCGCTACTGCGATGAAGTAAAGCCTGATCTCCTCCTCGCTACAGATCCCGACTGCGACCGTGTAGGCATCGCTGTTCCGGACGGAAAGGGCGGATATGCACTCTTCTCAGGAAATGAAGTCGGTGCTATGCTCCTCGAATATATCTGCCAGCAGAGAACTGAAAACGGCACTATGCCCGAAAGACCTGTTGCTGTCAAGACTATCGTTACTACTGATATAGTTAATCTCATCGGCAAGGAATACGGCGTTGAGATAAGAGAAGTCCTCACAGGATTCAAGTTCATCGGTGAGCAGATCGGTCTTCTCGAAGCTGACGGCGAAGAGAACCGCTATATTTTCGGATTTGAAGAGAGCTACGGCTACCTCTCAGGCACTTATGTACGTGACAAGGACGCTGTTGACGCTTCAATGCTCATCTGCGAAATGGCTGCTTACTACCGCACAAAGGGCATCACGCTCCTCGAAGCAAGAGAGAATATGTACAAGAAGTACGGTGTTTTCCACCAGACTCTCCACAGCTTTGAATTCGCAGGCGAGAGCGGCATGACAAAGATGAAAGACCTCATGACTTCTCTCCGCACTGCCCACCCGACAGAGATCGGCGGTCTCAAAGTTGTAAGATTTGACGACTACGATGCAAGTATTTCCCGTGACCTCACAACAGGTCAGGAGACACAGATAACTCTTCCTAAGTCGAACGTCCTTGCGTTCTTCCTTGAGGGCGGTTCAAAGGTGATCGTCCGTCCGTCAGGCACTGAACCTAAGATCAAGACTTACTTCACTGCAAAGCAGCCTACACACGCTGATGCCGAGGTGCTCGAAGCTAAGCTGGCAGGCGACTTTACAAAGATATTTGAATAATTTTTCTGGGCGGACTCCGGTTCGCCCTTTTCCATAGGAGGTAAAATATGCGGTGTTTTTCATGCGGCTCGGAGTGGAAAGCAAGTCCACGTTTTTCAGAACAGACGGTTTGTCCGTTCTGCGGGATATCGCTTGCGGCGGCTTCTCCTGATACAGAGCTTACCGCTGAGCAGGCAGTAAAGGAGATATTCCGGGGATACGGAAGTGACATTATCCTGCAAAAAGAGCGATTCTTAGGACTTTTCAGTGATTTTGCCCCGAAGCTTGTACAGGAGAAAAAACTGCTCACATATGCTCTCAATGAAAACATCGCTAAATTCTTCATAAAATGTGAAGAAAGCGAACGTCCTGACGTTTTAAAGCGTGTAAGGTACATTCTTTCTGAAATGATGAACGATGCTTCTGTGGATAAGATAATCGGTATTTTTACTGAAGCTTTTGAATGGAACTCAGCTCCCTCAGCGGAAAATGAAGGCGGTGATATCACTTCTTCGCAGGAACTCTTTGCTCTGCGTGCAAAGCTTTATTATCAGCTTCTTCATATTTACATAAAAAAGAGTAAGGAAGTAATTTCAGAATCTCAAAAAAGCGTAGCGGACAGCAGCAAAAAGACGGCTTCCAAAACAAAAACACCAAAGAAAACGCCTGCAAAATCAGAAAGTGTTTCCACAACCCAAACCACAAAGAAGACTCCTGCCAAGTCAAAGAACGCTCCCCAAACCCAAACCACAAAGAAAACACCTGCCAAGTCTGTTCCTTCGCCGCAGCCTTCACCCAAACCTGTTCCCGCACCGCCAGTTGAAAAATATGTTACCGACAGAAAAATCAATGACTTCACTTATACAGGCGAAGTAAATGCAAAAGGTCAGCCGCACGGAAAAGGCAGAGCAAAATATCAAAGCGGTGAGATCTATGACGGCGAATGGAGAGGCGGCAAACGTTGGGGAAATGGAAAACTGATCTATAAAAATGGAGATTATTATGAGGGCGGCTGGACAAAAGACATTCCTTACGGAAGCGGTACTTCTCAACATTCTGGGAACATCTTTTCCGGTACATGGAGAGGATATACAAAAGGGAACGGAAGTATACACTATACCGCTGATAACAGGTATTATTATGGCGAATGGGATAACTATAAACGCTGCGGACAGGGTAAAATGTCATATTCGGACAATAATATAAAGTATTCCTATGAGGGCGAATGGAAAGACGATAAGCTTAGTGGATATGGTATGTATGAATATTCAGGATACGACACCGGCATTGAATACGGCTATAATACAATAACTGGTTATATGAGACATTATTCATATACCTATGCGGGAACTTTCAAAGACGGAAAGCTGACTAAGGGAAAACTGAAATATGTTTACGATAAGGCTATTACAATATACGACGGCGAATGGGATACTTCTCAATTGGTGCAAAAAAAAGGCAAAGGAAAGATCACTTACCCCAACGGCAATGTTTACGAAGGCGAATGGGACGATCTAAAACCTCACGGGCAGGGAACAATGCACTATCCGAACGGTAAAACAAAGACAGGCGAATGGAAAAACGGAAGTTTCTGCTTTTTCAAAAATCTTTTCAACAGATCATGATAAACTGAGGTATGACTATGAAATGTAATTCATGCGGCTCGGAGTGGAAAGCAAGTCCTGACTTCTCCAACCAGACGAAATGCCCGTTCTGCGGCAGACAGCTTACAGAAAAGCCGGTCAGTACAGACCTTACTGCGGCTGATGCTGTAAAGGAGATAATCAACAGATACGGTATGGGCATCTTGCAGCAGAAAGAACGGTTTATCGGTCTTTTCGGGGATATCGCACCCAAGCTTTCACATGAAAAGCGGCTTCTCCTCCATGCTTTTGCGGAGAATATACAGAATTTCTTTATCAGATGCAAAGACGATCAGCGTGAGGATTCTCTGCGTAAAGCCGGAAAAACGCTCACAGAAGTCCTCAACAGGGATTCGGCTGTAAAGATACTTGAGATATTCACCAAAGCTTTCGGCTGGGATAATGAGATAGATATCGCTCCGGCTGAAAATAACCTTCCCGAAAAGAATTCCTCCGGAAATATCCGCACTGAGATCTTCTACAACGGCGAATACACAGGCGAGATGCAAGGCACCAAAAAGCACGGAAAAGGCGTGATGAAGTATTCCAACGGCGATGTCTACGACGGCGAATGGAAAGACAACAGCAGGAACGGTCAGGGCATTATGAAATATACTGACGGTTCGTCATATTCCGGAAACTGGTCAGATGACAAGCGGTCAGGCATTGGAAAGAAAGTCTTTTCGGACGGAAAGATATTTGAGGGTATATGGGAAAACGATCTCCCCAACGGAAAAGGTACTATGACTTTCCCGGACGGAAGCTCATTCACCTGTGAATGGATTGACGGAAAAGCTGTTCAGGATACTATGCCCCAGAACAGAACGTTAAAGCTCAGCAACGGCTCTTATACAGGCGATATCAAGGATTCAAAGCGTCACGGAAAAGGCATCATGCGTTACAATAACGGCGATGTTTACGACGGCGAATGGTCAGAAGATGCACAGTCCGGAAAAGGTAAGATGAAATATGCCGACGGTTCTGTCTATGAGGGCGAATGGAAATTCGGTTCACGAACAGGATACGGAAAAATGACCTACGCAAACGGCAATGTATTCGAGGGCAACTGGAAGAACGGTATGCCGCTTTCCGGAAAACATACTCTGGACCTGCCGGACGGAAGATATTCAGGCGAAATAAAGGATTCCTTACCGCACGGAAAAGGAACTATGTTCTACAAAAACAATGATATCTATACCGGCAAATGGCAAAACGGAAAACGCTCCGGACACGGTGTCATGGAATATCACGACGGCTGCAAATATGTGGGCGAATGGTCGGACGATATGCGTAACGGTCAGGGAACTATCACCTACGGGGACGGAAAACAGTCGAGCGGCAAATGGTCAGACGGCAAGCTTCTGGACAGCACTTTTTCATCGCTTGATAACAGCACTGCAAAAGAGAAAAGAGAATTCAGCAACGGCACATATTACGGTGAATTCAAAGACGGCAAGCGTCACGGAAGAGGCAGGATGCACTATAAAAACGGCGATTTTTATACTGGCCAGTGGGAAGATGCCACGCCGTCCGGCAAAGGCAGGATGAGATATTCAAACGGTGATATTTATGACGGAGACTGGAAGTACGGCTCACGCAACGGATACGGCAGAATGACATACGGCGACGGACGTATATACGAGGGCGAATGGAAATACGGCATCTACAACGGAAAAGGCACTCTCACCTATGCTGACGGCAGAAAAGAATCAGGCATATTTGAAAACGGTATGCTGAAAAATTCCGACAGCCAGAAAATTATCCGATTCCTGAACGGTAAATACTCCGGAGATATAAAATACGGCAAACGCAGCGGCTTCGGAAAAATGTACTATGACAACGGTGATATCTACGAAGGCGGCTGGAACGACGATAAGCGTTATGGAAAGGGAAAGATCCTCTATTCCAACGGCACTTCCTACGACGGTAACTGGCATAACGATGTCCAGTCCGGAAAAGGGGTAATGACTTACAAAAACGGCTCTGTTTACGACGGATACTGGAACTCCGGCAGTCGTACAGGCAAGGGAAAAGAAACTTTTCCTGACGGCAGCTTCTATGACGGCGAATGGAAAAACGGACATTATGAGGGCAAGGGTACTATGCACTACCCCAACGGCAGCGTTTACACCGGCGAATGGGAAAACGGCGAACGCTCCGGAAAAGGCAGAATGGTCTACGCAAACGGTGAGATATACGACGGAGAATGGAAATACAACAGACGGCACGGAAACGGGACTCTTTATAAAAAGAACGGAAAAAGCAAGACGGGAACATGGAAATTCGATGAATTTCAGTCCATTTTCAAATTATTCTGATAAACTGGAGGTATATACATGAAATGTCAGTCATGCGGATTTGAATGGGTAGACCGCCCCGGAAAAGATAATTTCACAAATTGTCCTGTATGCAAGGCATCTCTCGGCATCAAGGCGGATACGGACGATATCTCCGCCGGAAAAGCTGTAGGGACGATCATAAAACAGTACGGCATAGATATACTGACACAGCATACAAGATTCATAGAACGCTTCAATGCTCTCGCCCCTAAACTGACATATGAACGAAAGCTGCTCGCTATGGCAGCCGCAGGAGATGCCCTTCGCCATTTCATCATCTATGGCGATAAGGAGAACAATGCGGTGATCTCAGAGGTAAAAGCTGAGCTTGAAGGACTGCTCACTTCTGAGGCTGTAGACAGACTTATCGGCATTTTATCCGAAGCTCTCGGCTGGAACGAAGCTATACAGGAAAAAGCTGTCTCCCCTGCTCCCGCTGAAAAAGAAAAATCTGCCGAAACTGTGAAAGCTCCGGAAAAAACTGCTCCGGCTGAAAAAAATATCCCGGACAATATCCTCCCGAAAGGTGCTGAATATTCCGGAGAAAAGAATTCCGCCGGTCTGCCGCACGGAAACGGCACTATGACATATCCTGACGGGAATGTCTACGAGGGCGAATGGAAAAACGGTCAGCGTACAGGAAAAGGCATCATGAAATATCCCTCCGGAGATGTTTACGAGGGCGGCTGGAAAAACGGAAAACGCTCCGGAAAAGGCGTCATGAAGTATTCCGGCGGCGATGTCTATGACGGAAGCTGGAAAAATGGCGAACGCTCCGGCAAGGGCATCATGAGATATTCCAACGGGAATGTCTATGAGGGCGAATGGAAAAACGACGACCTCGACGGAATGGGCAAAATGGAATTCAGGAACGGTGACATCTACACCGGCAATTTCAAGAACGGCTCACAGAGCGGATACGGCAGGATGTTCTACATCAACGGCGATAACTACGACGGAAGCTGGCGGCTCAACAAGCGTTACGGTCAGGGTATAATGTATTACAAAAACGGCGATAAATATGAGGGCGAATGGAATCAGGACGACCGCCACGGCGTAGGTTCGTTCACTCATAACGGAAAAGTCAAAAAAGGTGTCTGGGAGAACGATGAATTCAAGACAACGAGCATTTTAGGCAAATTCATCTGATACCGGATATCAACTGGAGGAACAGCTATGAAATGCGATTCGTGCGGATTTGAATGGATAGAAAAGCCCGGACAGAAACTCGATATCTGCCCTATATGCAAAAGTGTTTTTTCTGAAAAGAAAAAAGCTGCGGAAGAAATGACGGCTGTTTCCGCCGTCAGGAAGATAGTCAGCAGTCACGGCATAGATATCATAACACAGAAAGAACGGTTCATAGGCCTTTTTGCAGATACCGCACCTAAACTCAGACAGGAGAAAAAGCTCCTTTCCTATGCTATGAACGAAAATATCCATAAGCTGTTCCT
>CADBQF010000284.1 GCA_902796705.1 Ruminococcus flavefaciens | reverse complement strand
CCGCCGAGAGCGAATACCTTAGTACCCTTTGACTTCTCGGTACCCATTGATGCGAACCACTCTGCACCGTTGAGTATGATCTGCGGGATATTAGCGTATGTCTCAACGTTGTTGAGGATAGTAGGCTTCTGGAAAAGACCTTTCTCAGCCGGGAACGGAGGTCTCGGACGGGGTTCGCCTCTGTTGCCTTCGATAGAAGTCATAAGAGCAGTCTCCTCGCCGCATACGAATGCACCTGCACCAAGACGGAGGTCGATATCAAAGCAGAAATCTGTACCGAAGATATTCTTTCCGAGCATACCTGCTTCACGAGCCTGCTTGATAGCGATGTTGAGTCTTTCAACAGCGATAGGATACTCAGCACGAACGTATATGTAACCCTGCTTAGCTCCGATAGCGTAACCGGCGATAGTCATAGCTTCGAGAACAACGTGCGGATCGCCTTCGAGAACTGAACGGTCCATGAATGCACCCGGATCACCCTCGTCTGCGTTACAGCAAACGTACTTCATGTCTGCATCGGGAACTATATTTCTTGCGAGCTTCCACTTCATACCTGTCGGGAATCCGCCGCCGCCTCTGCCGCGGAGTCCGGAATCGAGGATAGTCTGGATAACGTCCTCAGGCTTCATTGTTGTGAGTACCTGACCGAGAGCCTTGTAGCCGTCTCTTCCGATGTACTCTTCTATATTCTCAGGATCGATAACGCCGCAGTTTCTAAGAGCAACACGGTGCTGTTTCTTGTAGAATGCTGTATCATCGAGAGCCTTGATGTCGTCGCCGTCAACAGTCTCTTCATAGAGGAATTCCTTTACAGGGTTTCCTGCAACGAGGTGTTCTGAAACGATGCGGGGGATCTCATCGATCTTTACTCTTGAGTAGAATGAACCCTCCGGGTAAACGATCATGATAGGGCCACGCTCGCAGAGACCGAAACAGCCGGTCTTAACGATCTGTACTTTATCTGTGAGTCCGTTTGCAGCAAGCTCTTCTTTGAGCTTTTCGATGATCTTCGGTGAACCGGAAGATGTACATCCTGTACCGCCGCAGACAAGGACGTGTCTTTCATATTTTGAAGAAGCATTGCCATGAGTTCTGAGAGCTACCTCGCCCTGCATTTTTTCTCTGACAGCCTGAAGTTCTTCAAGGTTTTTCATAAGTTGACCTCCTAATGGTATAGTTTGGAATTAAGCGTATTTCTCGAGGATCTTGTCCACATCGTCAACAGTCAGACGTCCGTAAACGTCCTCATTGACAGTGAGAACAGGTGCAAGACCGCAAGCACCGATGCAGCGGCAGGCATCAAGCGAGAACTTTCCGTCGGGTGTGCATTCTCCGCCGCTGATTCCAAGCTTTTCCTGGAGCTTATCATAAATGTCGCCGGATCCTTTAACGTAGCAGGCTGTACCAAGACAGACTGAGATAGTGTACTCGCCCTTCGGGTAAAGAGAGAACTGAGCGTAGAAAGTTACGACACCGTAGATCTTTTCGAGCGGAGTACCTGTCTTGTCGGAAATGATCTTCTGAACTTCGATCGGAAGATATCCGTAGATCTCCTGAGCTTTCTGAAGAATAGGCATCAAAGCACCCTTGTCGCCCTTTTTCTCCTCGATGACTTTAAGAAGCTGAGCTTCCTGTTCGGGAGTACCCTTGAAAGGGACAGTTGATTTAGATGAATTCATTTAATGAACCTCCTTGTAATTTCTGTGAAAAATGTAACAATGAAGCATAGATAAAAGTGATAGCGTCACACATATCTTTATGTATTATAACATATATCAAAAAAAATTTCTATTTCTAATTTAGCCTAAATCGACACTGTTTTTTTGTGGTTTTTATACAAATTTCATATTATATGTTTTACAAGACTAACAATTATAGGCTAACCACGGCTAACAAATCCCAGTATAGCGTTATTTCCGGTCATATCTGCTGATTTGTTAAAATGTTCCGTGATATTTCCGACACGCAAGATTTTCACTATAATATATTAAACTAATTATCAAAAAATTCACCTCATGATATCTGCGTATTTTATTGACAAATTTGTCTGCATATTGTATATTTAATTTGTAACATGATCACTTTTCCGGTATCTCCTGCACTGTATACCGGACGACAAAATGCACTAACCCCAAAGGAGGTCTGACATGACTCTGCCTAACGATCCGGCGATCCTCCTCAGTTATATAAATACAAAACTGAGGGACGATTACCCCGACCTTGACGAGCTTTGTGCAAGTATGTGCGTTTCCCGTGATACTATAGAAACAAAACTCTCATCGCTCGGTTATGCCTACGACAAAGAAAAAAACAGATTCGTCTGAGCTGATGCACAGACACCGGTGTGATATCCGGAATGGGAGGAAATATGGAAAAATTATTATCAAAGTTTGCCGCTGCCGCTCTTGCAGCAGTGATAACCGCCGGCTCTTCGGTCTCTTATATATATATTGAGGCTGATGCTGCCGACGCTGAAAAGATCATCGTTTCATTTGACTTATCCGAGGAAGGTATCGTCGTTGAAGATGCTTCTGTTTTCGCTGATTCAGAAGTTCCCGTTAATCAGGCTATCTTTATCCCGGAAGATATCCCGGAAAAGGAAGGCTTCTACTTCACAGGCTGGACTTATGACGATATCCACGGCTATGAGGCAGGAGATGTTTTCTATCCGCCGGAGAACGAGAGCGTTACTCTCCACCCGGTATGGAAGACAAAGAAAGCAAGCAAAATGCTCGTTCTTTCGTATGAAGTTGAACTTGACGGAGAGCTTCTCGATCTTACAGAGCTTCTCCCTGCTAAGAAATATCAGGAAGGTGCTATCGTCAAAGCTGCTTACGACCAGTTCCAGAGAGACGGCTATGCTCACTACGGCTGGGATTTCAAAGGTTTTACTTTCAGAGGCGGTGAAAAATTCATCATGCCCGGCGAAGATACAGTCCTTAAACCTGTATGGCTCGTGAGAAGGAATCTCAACTACACCCCCGGTGATGTTGACCGTATCGTCGGCCTTACCGGAAATACAGTACAGTACGCCGAGACTCTCCAGACATCGCTCGCCGGTTCTGACAGATTCACAAGAACAGGCTTCAACCTCATCGGCTGGCACTGCGACTATGATGACAAGGTGTATGCAACTCTTGCTCCTTTCATCGTTCCTACCCAGGACGTAACTCTTACTGCTGTATGGGAACCCAAGAATTACACAGTTGTATTCAAGCAGACTTCAAAGTCGGCTGACAATATCAAGATACAGGGCAAGACCGATACAGAGATAACAACACCCGAAGCTACCGTTACACAGGAGGGCAAAGTTCTCACAGGCTGGAAGTACAATGATAAATTCTATCCTGTAGGCACTCCTTTCAAGATACCAGGTGCTTTACCCGGAATGGGCATAATGCTCACCGCTGTATGGGAAGACGAAATAGTCGTTGATCCGCCTTTAGCAAGTGTTTACGGCGATTCCAACGATGACGGAGTGACTGATATCTCCGATGCTGTTCTTATAATGCAGTATCTTGCTAATCCGGAAAAATATCCGATCAGCCCGTCAGGTCTTATAAATGCTGACTGCGTCGGCAATCCGGACGGTGTAACTCCTCTTGATGCTCTTGCTATCCAGATGCTCGAAGCAAAGACGATCACCTCTTCTGATCTGCCCACTACATCAGAATTCCTTCAGTCGAAACAGAAATAAGATATAAAAATCACCGGTACAGCTCAGGTCTAAGAAACCCGAACTGTACCGGTTTTTGTGTCATATAACAGATGTATCAGTTTGTTACCGGCTTTTCATTAGATCTAACGAGATCTTCTTTCAGCTTCAACAAGTCAAAGATATCGATAACATCATCTTCGCACACATCAGCGGCTTTCCAGTAAACTATATCCTGATCTTTGCTGCCGTGCATGAAGCTGTTGACCGTAACGACATCAGCGACATTGAACTCTCCGTCGAAATTCACATCGCCTTTCACGTAATCGAGCGGAACAAAGTTAAGCTCCCATTCATCAGCGTATTTTTCGTCGCTTGTGCCTGCGTAGCCGTAGACAGTGCAGTCTTCATCAAATACACACTGAGGATCATCTTTGAGAGGCCTTACCGGCGGCGGAGGCTGAAGACCTGATAAGAATTCCTCCGGAGACTTGAGCGGATACGCTCCGAGTATTTTTGGATAAACAGACAGTTTCACTGATTTGATACCGCCGAAAGCATTCTGCCCGATAGCTTTTACGCTGCCGGGGATAGTTATTTCGGGTACGCTGGTATCGTCCCAGAAAGCCTGACAGTCGATCTTCTTTACATCTTCTCCGAGTGTGATGCTGTTAAGACTCTTGCAGGAAGAGAAAGCTCTCTCCCCTATCTCTTTTGCGTTGATATTTGCAGAGACAAGTCCCTTACTTTCTGTAAAGCAATCTCTCGACAGCACAAGTTCCGGACAGTCAATATTCACTTCCGTCATTGAATTGCAGGCATAAAATGCGAGCCGTCCGATATATTCAAGCTTTTCAGGAAAATTTATCTTTTCGAGATACTGACAGTCAGTAAAAGCAAGAGCATCGATCACTTCAATGGAATCCGGAAGAACGATCTCGGTAAACGGCGATGCTGCGAATGCTGCGTGTTCTATCGCAGTTACAGGGCAGCCGTTGATCTCGCTCTCAACGACGAACGGCTCTGTTATCTTTTCACTGCTGTTTCCCTTAGTATAGCCGCTCCACGCAAAAACTGCCGTTCCGTCAGGCTTTGTGTAATAGTAGGCACCGTTTTTTTCGATAAAGCCGTATGCTTCCATTTCTTTAGCTTCTCCACGGAAATCCTTCATAGGGCAGTCATACGCCACAGGAATAGTTTTTATCAGCTCATCTTCCGAATTGTAGACCTCAAAACGAGCCTTTGAATCTGCCGAAGTCTTCTCACGGAAAACAACATATCTGCTGCGGTCATCGTCGAGCCAGTATTCCTGTTTAAACGTTGCATGGTAGTCGTTTTCCCATTCATATTTAAGGTAGATAACGTCCGGGACTGCATCTATGTAGAAATGCCAGCCGCTGCTCACGTTGTAACGGGAATGGCTGTCCCAGATACCATAGGCATTTTCGAGCTGTTCGAGAGTTATCCTCTCGCCCACGTCATCTCCTGCTGCGATGCGTCTCGAACGCTCCATAACGATATCATCGTTGAATGCCTGTTCCGTCGTGTAGGCATAGCGTATCATCTGACGTTCCTCAAGAGGTCGTGAATCGTAGTCTTCGATGCAGAGATCGTACTTCAGGAATCGCTCCCACCGTGGGAGTTCTTCTTTCGGTTTTTCGCTTCCGGCTGCTGAATTAAGCACACATACAGCAGATATCATTGCTGAGATCAATAATTTCATGCTGACCTCTCCTCCCATATTTTTTTACATTATAACACAGAATACAGGAGATTTCAACTATTTTTAAAAAATTTTTATAATATATTGCCTGCAAGTATCTTTGCCCCGATAAGTATAAGGATAATGCCGCCGATCGTTCCTGCCTGTTTTCCGGTATTCTTTCCTGTGAAAAAGCCGATGCCGACTCCTGCAAGGCACATCAGGAATGTAATTATCCCGGTAACTGCGGCTGTAAGGAAAACGTCCTGCTTCTGTGCTGAAAACACCGCCCCGAATGCAAGGGCATCTATGCTTGTTGCCGCTGCCAGAAATAATATCCTTATCGGCGGAGAACTCTTTTCGTACTGTATCCCGTCTTTTTCTTTTACAGAGCTGTAGATCATTTTTCCGCCCGTCACAAAGAGAAGCCCGGCTGCAAGATGATCGCCGGCAGTTCCCGTTACGCCGGCAAAATAGCTTCCGCAAAGATATCCGGCAAGCAGCATCACCGCCTGAAAAGTACCGCATACCAATGCTATGCAAGCTGCTCTCAGGCTCCCGAAACGCTTCATCGCCAGTCCCTCGCATACCGATACAGAAAATGCGTCTGCTGCAAGTCCGGCGGCTATCAGTATTATTTCAGTAAAACACATAAAAAACCCCTCCGGATACTACAATATTCCGGAGAGGTCATGATTATTACAAATTATATTCCATTATATAGTCGTCCATAACATAGCCGCCGCCGATATCGGTCACGACAGCATCGGCTGTAACGAAGCCGGTCTTCCTGTAAACTTCAATAGCATGATCGTTATGCTTGTTCACAGTAAGATAGACCTTTTTCTTGCCGGCATTGCGTGCTTCGGTGAATACTTTTGCAAGCATCTGTGAAGCTATGCCTTTTCCACGGCTGTCCTTATGGAGGTAGAGCTTGCTCAGGAAAAACCTGTCATCACTTTCAGCTTTGACTGCGAAATATCCGCAGAGCTTTCCGTCACAGAACACATCATGATAAACATATCCCTGCGATGAGATCTGTCCTTTCATAGCTTCATACGACTGGAACTTCTCTACCATATAGTCTATCTGTCCCTCAGAGATGATGTCTGTAAAGCACTCGTGCCATATCTCGCAGGCAAGTGCTGCTGTCTCCCGGAGCATTTCATCGGAAGAAGCTATACGGAACCCGACAGACAATATTATTCCTCCTCAGGCATTTCCCAGTTGTGGTAAACGTTCTGTACGTCGTCGTTATCCTCAAGATGTTCGAGAAGGAGGTTCATCTTCTTGATGTGATCCTCGTCTGT